>JACPBT010000046.1 GCA_016180145.1 Candidatus Woesearchaeota archaeon
CGGGTTTTAGGGTCATCAACAGGAAGAGGCCTGAAAACCACTTTGCTGCCGCTGCCAGCAAGACGGATAATTTTCTCAGCAAGCTCAAGAACCGTATGCTCCTCAGGATTCCCGATATTAACAGGCTCATTAACCTTTGAAAGCATAAGACGGTAAATGCCATCAACAAGGTCAGCAACATAACAGAAACTGCGGGTCTGAGAGCCTTTTCCATAAACAGTAATCGGCTCATCCGCAAGGGCCTGAGTAATAAAATTAGGAACAGCACGGCCATCATTACGGCGCATATTGGGGCCAAAGGTATTGAAAATACGCGCAATCTTAGTATCCATGGCATGATAAGAATGATACGCCATAACCAGAGCCTCAGCAAACCGCTTAGCCTCATCATAAACGCCCCTCGGACCAATAGGATTGACATTGCCCCAGTAAGACTCAGGCTGAGGATGAACAAGAGGGTCACCATAAACCTCAGACGTGGAGGCAAGAAGAAAAACAGCACCCTTTGCCTTGGCAATCCCAAGCGCATTATGCGTGCCCATAGCCCCAACCTTCAAAGTCTGAATAGGAAGATTGGAATAATCAGCAGGGCTGGCAGGGCTGGCAAAATGAAGAATATAATCAACAGCGCCATCAACATTTAACGGCTGAATAATGTCATGCTCAACCAAAACAAAATTACCATTGGCCTTCAAATCAGCAATGTTGGAAGCGTCACCTGTAAGAAAATTATCAACACAAACAACACGAAAGCCCTCACCAAGCAAAAAACGGCAAAGATGAGAGCCTATAAATCCGGCGCCGCCTGTAACAAGAACGGTTTTCATCCTGAAAACTCCTGCCTCGCCTGCTCAAGAGCCTCAATCCACCCTATATCAAACCACTTCTCATTGTAAACATGCCCATAAACGCGCTCCTGCTCCATCAGCCAGGACATAAAATAACCCATCTTATCAGCATTATTCCCCTCGCTGATGTAGCGGCTGAACAAACCAAGCTTCTCCTTCGGGAAAAAGTAAATGCCAAGCGAAATTAGAGTGGACTTAGGCTGAGCAGCCTTCTCCATAAACTCGCCAAAAGACAAATCATCATTCAGCACAACACTGCCCGACTCACGGGCAGCCCTATACGACTTGGACTCCCACAACGGATTAATAATTGAACGAGAACTCCTGAAAGAGCTGAAAGCAGGCAGAAGAGAAAAATTAAACAAGTTATCGCCAGCAACAACAAGCAAATCATCAACAACAGACTCAGACTCAAGAACAAAACGAATATCACCAACCTGCCCAAGGCGATCGTCATTTGAGAAAGTCCCGTCATTCAAAACCTTCACAGGAACAGGAAAAGAAACTCTGGAAGCCCAAGCCGCAAAGTTATCATAAAACTTCGCATTGGTAACAACAAAAATCCCATCAACATGAGGAATCTCAAGAGCCTTACCAACAATATGCTCAACAATAGGCCTACCCTTCACCTCAAGCAAAGGCTTAGGCGTATCCTTAGTCAAAGGCCACAAACGGGAAGCATAACCCGCACAGGTAACAACAACTTTCATCTCCCAACACCAACATAGCTAAAGCCCAAAGCCCTAAAGTCCTCAGGATAATACATGTTCCTGCCATCAACAATATTCGGAGCAGCCATAAGCTCCTTCATGCGCGCCTTGTCAAGCTCCCTGAACAAATCCCACTCAGTAACAACAACCAAAAGGTGAGCGCCCTCCAAAGCACCAAAAGGAGTCTCGGCAAACGAAACATCCTTCAAAACACGGCGAGCAGCATTCTCAGCAACAGGGTCAAAAGCAACAACAGAAGCGCCAAGCCTCTGAAGCTCATTAATAATAACAACAGAAGGCGCCTCGCGCATGTCATCAGTCTTGGGCTTAAAGGACAAACCCCAAACCGCAACCTTCTTCCCTGCCAAATCAGGAACAAGCTGAAGAATCTTGGGAATAATTGAAACCTTCTGACGCTCATTAACCGCCTCAACAGCGTCAAGAACATCAGCACGGCAGCCATGCTCCTTCAAAGTCTGGGAAAGGGCGCGAACATCCTTCGGAAAACAGCTCCCACCATAACCAACGCCAGCCTGCAAAAACCTCGGGCCAATACGGCTGTCAAGCCCGACACCCTTCGCAACCATCTTAACATCAGCACCAACACGCTCACAAAGATGTGAAAGCTCATTCATAAGAGAAATGCGCGTGGCAAGCATTGCGTTGCTCGCATACTTAATAATCTCAGCAGTCTCAACATTAGTAACAAGGACAGGCCTGCCCGTCCTTTCAACCGAACGGTAAATAGAATAAACAACATCCTTAGCACGGCCATCATCAACACCAATAACAACACGGTCAGGCATCATAAAATCCTGAACCGCCTCACCCTCCCTCAAAAACTCAGGATTGGAAACAACATCAAAAGAAACATCACCCTTAACCCTTGAAGCAACATACTCCCTCAGCTTCCTGCACGTCCCAACCGGAACAGTGCTTTTCATAACAATAACCTTATAGCCATTCATAAACCTTGCAATAGTATCGGCAACCTGAAAAACAGCGCCCAAATCAGCCTTGCCATCCTTACCGGAAGGAGTGCCAACAGCAATAAAAATAACATCAGAATTCTCAACAGCAAGCTGCGAGTCAGTAGTAAACATAAGACGCTTCTGGGCGGAATTAAGCTCAACAAGCTCCCTCAAACCCGGCTCAAAAAAAGGCATAACACCGCGGCGCAGATTAGAAATGCGCTCATCATCAATGTCAACACAAATAACATCATTGCCAAGATTGGAAAGGCAAGAGCCGGTAACCAACCCAACATAGCCAGTGCCGATAACAGCAATTTTCATACTTATGGCGGATAACGCCCGAATATAAATATCTTACCATTATCCTACCTTATCCGATAGGTTTATATATAAACAAACAGAGAACAACCTAAAATGGACTCCCCCCTGCTGATGCTGCTCATAGTCCTTACAGCAGCAACAGTCTTAGGAGAAATAGCAAAACGAATAGGAATCCCCGCAGTAGTTGGGCAGATAGCAGCAGGGCTGCTGCTAAGCACGGGGCCAATAAAGCAACTCATCTTCACAGACAACAGCCTTGAAACACTCGGCTTCCTATCAAACCTCGGAGTAATACTGCTATTCTACTACATAGGGCTTAAAACAGACTTCAAATCATTCACAAAAAACGCAAAAAAGGCAGTTTCAGTGTCACTTCTGAACACACTCATACCATTCGCGCTTACATACGCAATAATGAGCGGCGTGTTCCACCTTGACAAACTCGCAAGCGCAGCAATAGGAATGGCAGCCTCAGTAAGCGCACAGGCAGTATCAGTTGAACTCCTTGAAGAACTGAAAATAATAAGAACAAAAATAGGACAAAGCATAATCGTAACAGGAGCTGTGGACGACATAATAGAGCTTGGCCTAATAAGCGCACTTCTATCAGTAATGCAGATAACCTCAACAGAAACAACAATAACAAAATTCGCAATTGAAACAGCAGCATTCCTAACATTCGTAATAGCGGCAAGAATGTGGCTGATACCAAAAGCGCTAAAATACTTTGAAAAGGAAAAATCAACAACAACGATATTCACAGGCTCGCTAATAATAGTCCTAATCATAGCGACACTCGCCGAAAAACTGTCACTCGGGGCATTAATGGGAGCAATAATAGCGGGGATAGTCATAAGGCAGACAATACACAAAGACGTAACAATACCAAACTGGGAAGAGCATGACATATCAAAGTCAATACACACAATATCATCCGGGCTGCTTATACCACTATTCTTCGTATGGACAGGGCTGACAACAAACCTCGCAGAAATACAGCATGTGCCTTTACTTACAGCAGTGCTAATAACCACAAGCACAATAGGAACAGTCGGAAGCACGCTGCTTGGCGTAGTAATAAACAAAGGCACACTAAAAGAGGGGCTTCTAACAGGATGGGGGCTGAACCCAAAAGGAGACGTTGAACTCGTAATAGCAGCCCTCGGCCTCAAAGCAGGACTAATAAGCTCCCAAATATTCTCATCAATAGTAGTAATGTCAATAACAACATCAATAATATCGCCAATAATCTTCCAGATTCTCGCAAGAAAATGGCTTCCACAAAAAAGAAGATGAAAAAGAAAATAAGCATAACAATAGACGAGAACATGCTCAAAAACATAGACTCAACAATAGACAATATCACCGTAAGAAACAGGTCGCAGGCAATAGAATTCCTCGCCAAAAACGCACTCGGAGACAACAGAACAGCAGTAATACTAAGCGGAGGAGAAGAGAACAAACTAAAAATAAACTCAGAAGACTACAGAATAACAGCAAAAACAGGAAACACAACAGTTGTGGAACGAGCAATAAAGAAACTAAGGGAAAACGGATTCACAGAAATATACATAATCGCAAGACAGAAAGTCCTCACAAAAGTCTTTGACATCGTAAAAGACGGAAGCAGCTACAGCGTAAAAATAAACTACGTGGAGGAAAAAGAAGGAAACGGAAGCGGAGACACACTGGCACTCGTAAAAGGAAAAATAAAAAAAAATTTCCTCACAGCATACGGGCACATAGTATTTGACAAAATAAACCTTGAAGAGCTGTGGAACCAACACATAAGGCACAACCTCGTGGCAACGCTTGTGCTGACAACATCAGCAAACCCAAGCGAAAAAGGAACAGTAGTAATGGAAGGAAACAGAATACTTGAATTCGTGCAGAAGCCAAGGCAGACAGACGTCCACCTCGTCTTTTCCCCAATATTCATGGCAAGCCCGGACATATTCAACTACGCACGCGGAAAACTTGAATACGACGCATTCCCAAAACTCGCAAAACTCGGACTGCTGTCAGGACACGTATCCGCAGAGAAAGAACAACACATACACACAGCAGAGGACGCGAAGAAGATAAGATAAACTACGCCACAGAATCCAGCAACCTGAGAAACGCGGAATAAACTTCTGTAGAAATATAAAAGCCGCCCACTATGGCAGAATCAACAATGCCCCTTGCTTCAGCTACGCTGATAATGCCGCGGGCACATGCAAGATAAACAATGAAAATAGTGCCGTGCACTTCAACGCCAACCAGAGAGGCGTAACTTTTAGCGGCATCATCATCCAACAAAAGCAACACCTTATGCTTTGCAGCCAAGGAAACTGCATGCTTCTCTCCCTCACCAAGCTTATCAGTCCCAAGCAACGGGTTAACAACAACAGATTCAACAGAAATCCACTCATCACTGACAGCAGACTCCAAGGCAGCCGCCTCAGGACTATCCTTCTTCACAAGAACTTCATCATAAACTGCCCTTGGAATCATTACGCGCTGAAAACACATTTTAAGAAGTTGCAGCCTACCCTGCCTGCCCAACACAATCAAGGGAGAGGAGTTTGTAACAATCATTTTGCCCTTAAAGCCGCCCTGAAATCACCCTCAAGAGAGCCAACCGAATAGTTCACAGGCACTTTCCGCTCAGCAGCCACCCTCATAAAATCAGCCAAAGGAAGCCTTGCCAACTCAGCAGCCCTTCCCAAAGAAACAAGCCTCTTTGAATACTTCTCCAACGCCAACTCAACAAGCTTATCCCTAACAGCACAGGAAAGCAACTCCCTAATCACCTTGGACTTGTCAGAACCCTTCTCCTTAGCAACATAATCTATATCGCTCAACACATCAACCGAAACCCTTGCAGCAACACTAACAGACATACCAATCACCCGTTAACAATGATAAGCAATTGTAAACAAATATATTAACTTTTTGGTTTTTCTGCGATTTGTGTCACCATTAAATAAGGACTAAAAAGAGAAAAATTTAAATAGCTTTACGAAGTTTCCAATATAAAATGGCTAAACTGGACATAATTGTTAACTTTGCAATGTTCAACAAGAAGGCGGTGGTATGGTCAGAGCTGATACCCACAGTAATACTTGGAGCTAATATGCCCTACATATATGAAAGCCTAAAGGGAGGAAAGCTAACTATAGCACTCGCAGTTACTGCCCTATCAGCAGCCTACGCGGTTATCACCCCATTGGCGGCAGGCGCGATAGTTGAAGTCAACAGGGCAAGAAGGGAAATGCCAGGCTTCCTAACAGAAACACAGCAAATAAAACCATACCGGACCTGCACAGGCAAGACAAATACGGGAAATGAAACAGTAATATTAACCTCGCACTACTACAATGACGACGAAGATGCTGATGAAAGAAGGGAAACAAACAGAAAAGAAGCGAGAATGATGATGAATTACCTCACCCAAAAAAAATTTCTCGGCTACAATACCGGCATCGTCCATGTAGAAGACAATGCACAACCATTACAACTGGAAGCAGCAATAAAAGATTCCAGCATAAGCTCGGTAGTGCTTATCGGACATTCAAGAATAGGAAGTTGGACGACAACAACGGGCAATATCGGACGAGAAGATGTTTCAAGATGGGTTAATGAAGCAGGACACTGCAAAAACGGATTCGGAATGAAAGCAGGGTGCAACGTAATACAAGAGTTACCGCAGGATGACTGTCAAATGCTTGCGCCCGCATACAGCCACAGCGCACACCCCGGAGAACTTGTAATAGTTAAAGGGCACAGACCAAAACCCAATGAACACAAGCTTATCCCAGAGGAACTAAACAACCAACTACCAACAGGCATGCACTCAGAAATAACCTATGGAATAGAAACGGACACACGCCTGATAAGACTGAAAGCTTCACAAGGATAATCTAATTTCTTCAGGAAACTATAAATAGCCCTGTTCCTGCCTATAACAAATGCACAAACTCAAAGCACTGCTTGACGAAGCTGTGAAGACAATAGGCAAAAGCCGCGGCAGGCTTCCAAGGGCTGCATACGACTTCATAAGAAGATATGAGGCACTGCTCTCAATTGATTCTGTAATTGTTCCCAAGGGAAGCAAGCCAAGCGTTCTGCTCCTGAAAAGGGAAGAAAAAACAGTTGCCGGAGGAAAATACTACAGCGTAGGAGGACGGCTGGGAAAGAACAAGAAGCTGACTGAAGCGCTAAGGCGCATAATAAAAGCAGAAACAGGGCTGAAGGTTTCAGCAAAAAAAGAGGATATAATCGGGTTCGGGACGGTATGGTATAACGCAAACAAAAGAGAAGGGCACGAATTTAGCGTCTTCACCCCCTGCCTGACATTTGCAGTAAGAGCGCCTGAAGAAAGCAGACTGAGGAAGACGCTTAAAATCGGGCATGGCAACACAGAATGGAAAATCTTCAGAAGAATAGAGGCGTCCTGGGACAGCTACTTAACACAGGCAGTGGCAAGTGCGTGGGATTACTACTACGGAAACGGCTGGAGAAGCAAACTGCCTGCTGCGACAAAAAAGCGGCTAAAAAAATACAATGATTTCATACCTTTGCAATACCAGCGCAAATGAGTTAATTTTATAAACAAGAGCAAAATACTAAACTCCGTGAACGGCCATAGCCGCCTGGAAACACCTGATCCCATTTCGAACTCAGAAGTTAAGCAGGCGCACGTTCCTGCCAGTACTGCATTCAATGCGGAAAAGCGGGTTCGCTGTTCACACCTTTATTTTTCTGAAACATGCCTATAACCAAAACATTTATATTACAGTTGTCATAAATTTATCACAAATGTTACAAAATTATAACAAATGGCTGGTTTTAAGCGTTTTTTTTGACGACCCTGTTCCAGAAGGGGGCGGGTTTCAACTAAGGGAGCTAAGCAGAAAATGCAAAATAGCGCCTACTTCTGTCAAGAATTACCTAAATGAGCTTAAGAAAGAAGGGCTAATAACCGAATCAAAGCACCGCGCCAAAGGTTTCCCCCTTTACACTGCCAACAGGGAAAAAGAGTCCTTCAAGCTATACAAAACAATAAACACCATCAGCCAAATATTTGAATCAGGAATGCTAAAATACCTCTACGACAACTACATGCCAAACGCAATAATACTATTTGGCTCAGCAGCCAGAGGCGAAGACACAAAAGAAAGCGATATAGACCTATTCCTGATGTGCATGGAAACAAAGCCTGAGCTGGAAAAATTTGAGAAGAAAATAGGGAAAAAAGTAAATGTGCTTGCAGCAGAAAACTTTAATGAACTGAGCAGTGAACTTAAAAATAACATAATAAACGGAATAAAACTAAACGGCTACTTAAAGGTGTTCTGAATGGAAGGACTTATCAGAGTTACTCCGGACAAAGAGAAAGCAAAGTCAATAATCAAAATGGCAAGAATAACACTTGAACTCATTAAAACCATTGACATGAACAAATTCCCTTCAAATGCCGTAAAAGAATACTATGATACGGCAAGGGAACTGATTAGCGCAGTTGCGTTGTTGGACGGGCTCAAAACTCAGGGAGAAGGCGCACACAAAAAGCTAATAGAATATCTGAAATCCAACTACGACGAATTTCAAGAGCATGAAATAATACTGCTGGAAGAGCTAAGAACAATAAGGAACAAAATTGCATACGACGGCTTCTTTGTCAAGCCCGACTACCTTAACAGAAACAAGGAATCAATTGAGAGTTTAATTGAAAAACTGCAAAAACTTGCAGAAAAAGGCGTTTTTAGCCAATGACGCTGACATACCTATATTCCATGCCGAAAAGCGGGTTCGCTGTTCACACCTTTATTTTTCTGAAAGTCCGTGTTGCTCATTAAATGAATAGCGAAAACTTTAAATATCAATTGTAAACTTTAGTTATCAAATGATAACGGAAGATAACACTTTAAGGGTATTACGGGTTTTCCTTGAAAGCCCGGAAAAGAAGTTTCACATAAGACAGATAGCAAGACTTACCGGTCTGTCAAGCACCGGAGCAATTAAGATAATAAAAAAGCTGAAGAAGAACCGGCTGCTGAATTCGGAGAAAAAAAGAATGACTGAAGAAGTAGAAGCCAACTGGGAAGGAAGATTCCAGCAAGTTAAAAGAGCCTACAACATTCTAAGCCTATACGACACGGGGCTAATGCCAAAACTAAGGGACTTCTATCAAGAACCAAAAGCAATAGTGCTATTTGGGAGCTATGGAGAAGGGACGGACACATCAGCAAGCGACATAGACATAGCAGTAATAACCCAAAAAAAAGAGCTTCCGGAACTGGATAAATTTGAAAAAAAACTGAAAAGAAAAATAAGAATAATAACAACAACTCTGGAAACAGCAACAAAAGAGTTCAAGAACGCACTGGCAAATGGCATAGTGCTAAGCGGCTATAATGAGATTGCAAAATGACAAGAGGCTTTGAATACTACCTTGAAAATAACATGGCAAAAAGAGCTGTACCAAATCCGTCAACAGCAAAATCACTAATTGAGAAAGCAGAGATGCGAATAAAACTAATAAACGAAGACACAATACAGGAGGAAACAGCATCAATAATTTTTGAGGAAATATACGAGGCATTACGAGAAGCGTCACAATCATTTATGCACATAAAAGGCTTCAAGCCATACTCGCATGAGGCATTAATAGCATTTCTTGCCAGAGAAAAGCAGATGCCTGAAAGCTACATAAAAACACTTGACAACTACAGAATACTAAGAAACAAGTCAGTTTATGAAGCGGAAAGGGTAGCGGTGGAAAGATGCAAAGAAGCATTAGCATTTGCAAAAGAAAACCTGCCAGAACTGAAACAAAAGCTGCTCTCAACATTAAAGGAAAGCTAATCAGCCACAAATATTAAATATCACCTAGTGCCTAAAAGCTGCATGGCCTTTGTCAGGGTAAAAAGGGTATACGGCGGAGAATATGCCTACCTTGTAGAAAACAGCTGGACAAACAAGGGGGTAAGGCAGAAGGTAGGAAAGTATCTTGGACGGGTTTACAGGCCTGAAAAGGCGAAAAGTGAGGGTTTGGGGGCATTTCTGGGGGCTAATGAGCTGGGAAAACACATAGCCAGCAGCGAATTCGGGAAGATAGCAGCTGACCTGATAAGGCTTGAACTGCACAACCACAACGCAAAAGAAGCAAATGTCAATATTGAAGAATGCAGAGTAAAAGACGGCAAGGGAAAGGAAATAGCCATAGCAATGAACAACGGATTCCTGTGCAGCCACACACTCAAAAAGCTGCTTGAATACAAACCAGAGGAAGACTACTCAGGATACAGACTGGCAGACTTAATGACAGCAGCAGGAATAGCCCCTGAACCGGAGGTTTTCATAGAAATATACGGCAAATTCAAAGCAAAAGAAGAAGCAACAGCAGCAAAGAAGTTTGAGTTCTACTATTGAAGCTTAAAGCGAATCGCCCTCAACAACAGCATTTACCATCACATCATTACGTTCACACCCATGAAATATGATTTTTGGCACTTACAACTCAACAACCACAACGCCCTTCTTCTCGTCTAAAGACTTTATTCTTTTGTTTGACTTCATCACCTGCCTGACCGCAACCCAGCCGCCACTCTTCCGGGCTGAATTCACAGCATCCAAAATGCCCTTGACCTCCTGATAATGCTCATAAATCAGCTCGCCCCTCCTTGTGCAGTCAACAACAAGCTGCTTTGCAGACTTGATGGCATCCTCCTGCCGGGCAATAATAAACTGAAGTCCGGAAATAGCGGCATCAAAAGCAGAAGGCGCAGCGGCAGTCACTGAATAAAGCCGCTCAAGCGCCAGGCTGAATGCGGAAGAAGGCTCCGAACGCTTTTGAGAGTAAAAGCGAAGGGCAACAGGAACAGCGTCAACAATTGAGCTGCCGTCATAAATCAGCGACGGAGAAGGCTTTGAGGCAAGGAGTTCCTTAACTGACTGAAGAAGCACTGAAACCTCAGCAGCAGCAAGTGAAGAAGGGGCAGCCTCCCTTCCAATCTTAGACAAAAGGCAAAGCTCCTCGGCATACAGTCCGCCAAAAGAAAGCTCAATAGCAAGAAACCTCACGACATCAGACTTGTTGGTAGATTTGAGAAGCTGTGAAAGCAGCTTCACGTCAAAAGAAGCAGGGTCAGCGGCAGCAGGAGGCAGTGAATAGGGCTTGCCCTGCCTTATAGCACGGGTGCTCCACGACTGATATTCCACAGCAGCAAGAGTAACGCCATCCTTCACCAGAATAACATTGCCTTTGCTGAAAAGCTCAAAAAACAGGCTGAAACGCCCTGTTTTTGAGCCAAAATCAAGCTGCACCACCCTTTCAAAGCCCAGCTGGGAAATGGCAGCCAAAACGCTGTTTTTAAGCCGTTTTCTCAAAAAATCGCAAAAATGGCTCACTTCCCCTGAAGCAGGCTCCTTACCTGAACAAAGGTAAATGGCATAAGGAACCCTCACTTTTAGTATTGCACGCCCCTTTGAAGGCACATGAAACTGGAGCAAAAGCTCCCTATCACCCGGCTGATAAATCTGGTCAAGCCTTGCACCAACAAGGTGCTGAAGCTCGGACACAACAAACCCCAACTCAAAGGCGGAAAGATGCTTCATAAAAACTCACTTCACACAGGCTTATAAGCGAAAGTATATAAATAAGTATGCTGCGAAAAAGGATGCATGCTTAAGCATTTCAGAAAATTCTTAGAGCCGGACTACAAGTGGAAGCAGCTTGACATAACGCTCACTGACGCATTTGAAAAGGTGAAAGCGGAAAGAATGCTCATTTTTTCGTGGCTGAACTACCTAAGAAAAAAGGACTCAACAAACGACAAGCTGCAGCAGCAGGTGCAATACGCACTCGGAAGGCACGAGGCGGAACTGGAAAGCCTGAAAAATGAAATAAAAGAACTAAGAGCAGATGCGCAAAGGGTAAAAATCAGTCCGTTTCCGAACCAAGTCCGGACTAAGTCCGGACTGGAAAGCGAACCAGTTTCCGAACCAAAATCCGGACTAAATCGCAGAGGAGGTTTTGTAAGCAGGATTGTAAGCATGATAAGACCGCAAAGAAAGGAATATGTGATGCAGAAAATACTTGAACTTGCTGAAAAAGGGGACTACACAACAAAGCAGATTGAGACGGTAATTGTAAGGGAAAAAGGACTTTGCGGAAGGACTGCGTTCTATGACTACCTGAAAGAGCTGAAGTACAAAGGCCTGCTGAAGCCATGGCAGAAAAGCGGCAGAAAAGTGCTGAAAACAGCCCAAAATTAAGTCCGTTTCCGAACCAATTTGCGGACTAAAATCCGAACCTGATACGGACTAAGTCCGAACTATTCTATTAAGCCTGGAAGCGAGGCGGCTTATACCAGAATTCGTTGCATTTGTTGTGTCAAACTTAACCACTTTATGCCCTGCCTCAAGCGCCTCAACAAGGATAATGCCTAATGCCTCAGCATCAAGATTTTCCCTTATTTTAGGCATAGAATAGCCCTTTTTTGAAAGGCGCCTGGCAAGGGAGGGCAGGCTGCAGGAAAGCACAACACAGGCAGAAACGTGCCTTTTAGGCAGAAAATGGGAAAGGTGAGAGTCAACCACAAGACCATCTGAGCCGCTTTTTGCAAGAGAACCCCTCACTTTAAGCACTGCATGAGTAAAAAGTGAGGGGTCAATAATGGAGACACGGCGCTTTTTGTCGTAGCCACGCGCCAGTTTAGCGTGTTTTATCAGCTCAGAACCACTTAAATACGCATAACCCATGAGAAGTGAGAGCTTTCGGGCAATTGTGGACTTGCCAGTGCCAGGCGTGCCTGTAACAGCAATTATCACAACGGTTCGTGGTCTGCCTTCACTCCGCTCGGCAGGCAGCCTCACTGCGGTTCGTGGTCTGCCTTCGCCCTGCTCGGCAGGCAGCCTCACTGCGGTTCGTGGTCTGCCTTCGCCCTGCTCGGCAGGCAGCTTAACCATTTACCAAACACCTTTTAGGCACTATGAATAAAAGTGAGTGCATCACAACTTTTCTCACTGCTGTTCGGGAGTTGCCTTCGCTCCGCTCGGCAACTTTTACTCTGCAAGCCTTAAAAGCTGATGTTTCCATGCGCTACCAGTGGTTAAAGCCAGTATAAAAGGATAACTGCAACAGCAACTGAACCTATGGCAATGTATAAATACCAATCATCACTACAAGAGTAAAAATGGCTTCAAAAAATTTCATTCTGGTATCCCTTGAGGAAAACAAGGCAAAGCAGCTTGCGCAGGCAGTAAGCAATGACGCATGCAGGAACATACTGAACTACCTTGCAGACAAGGAAAAAGGCGCAACAGAAACGGAAATCTCAAAAGAGCTGGGACTGCCCCTGTCAACTGCACACTACAACCTCAGGCAACTTCTTGAGAGCGGCATAGTAAACGCTGAGAATTTCCATTACTCACAGAAAGGCAGGGAAGTGCTTCACTATAGCCTCGCAAACAAATACATCATAATAGCGCCAAAAGCCACAGAAAGCCTTGCGAACAAACTGAAAAAAATCCTGCCTGTTTTTGCAATTACAACAACGACAGGCATTGCGCTGCACCTAATCACAAAATTCAACAGAGGCGTGGACACAAGACTTTACGAGGCAACACAGCAGGCAGCAGAAGCGGCAATAGCAGGGAAAGCGACAACTGCAACCTTACCGTCTGCGGCTGCAGAGCCGGGCATAGCGCTATGGTTCACCATAGGAGCGGCTTTTGCCCTTACAACATACCTACTTTACACTGCAATTAATGAAAGGAGGAATAAAAAATGAACCTGAAACACATGATAGCTGCGCTGCTGCTACTGGCAGCAATTGTAACTGCAGCCTGCCAGACACAACCACAGCCACTGCAGGCAAACGACAGCGCAGAATGCTTAACAGACGCGGACTGCGCCACTGCCGGATGCTCAGGAGAACTGTGCGTCAAAGCTGAGGATGCAGATGACACAATAACAACATGCGAATACAAGGAAGAATATGCATGCCTAAAGCAGACAAACTGCGGATGCAATGAAGGAAAATGCGGATGGAAGGAAACAACGGAATACGCAAAATGCATAGCAGATATAAGCACAACAAATAAATAACAGAAGCAAATGCGGAAGAAACAACAACCAAACTAAAAAAGGCATGATTTCTATGCGATGCGAAATGTGCGGCAGAGAAACCGAATTATACCGGGCAATAATAGAAGGAAGCCAGCTCACCGTATGCAACAGCTGCGCCAAGTACGGAAAGATAACAGGCCGATTCACTGAAGCAGCAGCTGAAACACGCGACAACAGGAAAGAAGCCAAAAAAATATCTGACGAACCCCTGGAATCTGTTGTAAGCAACTTTGGCGAAATTCTCAAAAAGAAAAGAGAAGAACTGGGAATGACACACAAAGACTTCGCAGCAAAAATAGCTGAGAAGGAATCTGTGCTCAGAAAGCTTGAGACAGGAAGCGTGAAGCCAACGCTGGAAAGAGCAAGGCAGCTTGAAAGAATGCTTGGAATAAGGCTGGTGGAAGAGCTGAAGGATGAACCGATAGAAAACCAAAAAAGCAGCTCAGCGGTAACTCTGGGAGACGTTGTTAAGATAAAAATAAGAAAAAAAGGATAAGTAGCAACTGAGTAAAAGCTGCCTTCACTAAAAAATGAAAGGCTGGTGAGTAATTGGATAAACTCTAATAACTGTAATTCTCATCCAACAATCTTAACAAAACATCGGTTTTCCAAATTTTAACTGCGACCTGTTGACCAAAATGGTTATCATTAGTCCATATGCCGTCGGTTTCCATAGCTAAAGCCAAAGCAACAAATGGGGTGTCGGCAGAGTCTATTTTATCCATTATTTGTTTAGCTTCTTCCATTTTGCTTTCTATTGCGGCATCGCCAACTACAAAAATTTTAGAAAATAAAAGAGAAAATATTTTATCAAACTCATCTTCACCAATCCTGGCTTTTTCAAGTATTTCCTGCTTATGTTCCTCTATTTCAAATTTTGTTACACTAACAGTCAGAAAATTGAATTTATCAGAAAACAAGATTTTCCTGCTCGCAGAATCTCTGATTAGGGCGGCTATAATTCTGTTTGTGTCAACAATTATTTTCATTCAGTTAAACCTTTCCCTAATTTTACTTTTGATTTTATGCCCTATTCGTTCTGCATCTTCCTCATTTAACTCACTTCTGCTTAATAGCTTGTCAGCTAACTCAATTTCCCTTAACTTCTTCTCAAAAGCTTGTCTAGCTATATCACTCCACTTGAACTCGGTGTGCCCCCTCATCCTTTTATGCAATTCTTCAGGAACCGATAGTGTCAGATTACCCATTTTCATCACCTATTTGCATTATGTGACAACACATATTTAAACTTTTTGCAGGGTTTTGACCTACTATATAATGAAACGTCTAAATAATTAATACGAGTGTCAGGCATTTCAAATATAACAAAGTAATGGAAGACATAAGTAAGGCATACAAATGTTATGTCTTCCAAACTTCAGTTGAGGAAAATTAATATGCGAAACTATTGTCCTCAACTAAAGAGCAAAAAAGCATTAAAAACTTCTCTGTCATAGCATACAAGTTGCTGACACTAAATTGAGAAACTTCTCCACTCAACCGTAAATCACCCCCAAAAAAAGCAAGGAATATAAACAGAAGCACACTGCCAACAGGACATGAGCCATGCGAATACAACCATAATAATACCAACGCTCAACGAAGCGCAGAACATAACCGAACTTCTTGACACGATAAAAAGGAACTACGCTGAAGCGAGGGTAATAGTGGCTGACGACGGCTCAACAGACGGAACAAAAGAAAAAGTCACGGCAATCGGCAGGAAAAACAAAAACATAGAACTGCTGGACAGAAGCAAAGAAAAAACACACGGCCTGACTGCAAGCGTAATTGACGCCGTGAAAATCTCAGACTCTGCTTTCGTGGCAGTGATTGACGGGGATTTGCAGCACCCGCCTGAGAAAATAAAAGAAATAACAAAAAAACTTGAAGAAGGAAATGACATAGCAATAGGAACAAGGGAAAAGGTGGAAGGAAACTGGCCGCTTCAAAGAAGAATTATGTCAAAAACGGCAACAATACTCGCACAACTAAAACTCAGAAGAATGATAAAAGACCCAATGTCAGGATTCTTCGGGGCGAGAACAAGCCTGTTTAGAAAGGTGCTGGCAGAAAACGAGGTAGAATTTGAAAAAAAAGGCTACAAAGTCCTGTTTGAACTCCTAAAATACGCCCCGGACGCAAAAATCGCAGAAGTAAGATATACATTCAGGGAAAGGAGCGGGGGAAAATCAAAAATAGGGAAAAAACAGGTAATAGCAATGGCAAGGTCGCTGATTAAGTAGAGCATGCAGAATGAGAATTGTTAAGCGAAGCACAAATGTAACCCTTAAGCTCATCCCTGCCAACAAAGCCCTCATGCTTTTCATCCTGAATAACAAGAGCAGGATAAGAGGTGACATTATAAGCGCCCTTAATTATCCCAACCATCGGCTCAGAATCATATCTGCCATAAACAGCAAAATTCAAAAGCTTGTCCCCAAAAACACTCTTAAGATAAGAAAGGATAAAACCCTCATCAGAGCAGGTTGAGCAACGGCTGTCATCATCATAAAAGAAAAGCACAGTAACGATACTTGCCTTGCAAAGGTCCTGATACTTCCTCGCAAAAAGCCAGTAATTAAACTGGGCAATGAGGTAATCACGCCTTATAAACTCAAAATCACCCTTATTAACCGAAGCGCCGTTATAATAATCCTCAAGACGCGCCCTCGCAGACTCAAGGGTGTTGACATTCTTCTCAAAATTAACAGCCAGAGCATTGCAGTTACGCTCCTGAGCAAGCTGGTCAATATAAGCATACTGAAGCTGCAAACTGCCAAGCTCAAGGCGCTGCTTCTCAGAACCAGCCTGACTAACCTCAAGACGCTTACCCTCAATAACAAGCCCAAGCATAAGTCCGAGAACAAAAATAAGGGTGGTAATGATACCTGCAATCAGATAACGCCTCTTACTAATATCCCTCATAGCCATCACCACCTGAACCTCTTCCTGAGAAGAATGTCCTTAATCACAACAAGGCGCACATAGCCAAGAAAAATGTAGTAAATAAACATGAAAGCGAAAAGGGCAGGCAACCCCTGCGCAGTAACCTTATGCTTCACAGAACGGTGCGCCATCACAATGAAAGCAACACTAACCAAAAAGAACGACAAGGCAATGAAAAGGCGGAAGTAATCAAAATCAAGAAAACTGAAACTGAACTTCCAGCTGCGAATAAGAGACAACAAATCAAAATCAATCATCCACAGATGAATAAAACGCTCAACATTTGGCTTAACCATGCTCAGATAAAAGGTTATCAAAAGCAGGGCAACAGCAAAGAAAGTGGCAAAAAAGATTATCGGAAGCTGAAAAACCCCAAAATCGCCATACCGCGGATTAAACAGCATCCGCCTATATGAAAGAATGTTAAGCGTTGAGCCAAGATTCCAGCGAAGCCTCTGCCGATAAAGCTCAGAAAAGCTTGCAGGCGCTTCGGTAAGCACCTCAGCATTGGAAACCTGAACAATCTTATAGTGCATGCTCTGAAGGCGAAGGCAAATCTCAAGGTCCTCAGTGGCATAACCCTCCCTGAAACCGCCAATCCTCTCAAGAACATCCCTCCTGTAAACGCTGAAAGGACCGGGAGTAACATGAATGCAGTTAAGCAAGCCCGCAACCCTCCTGTAAAACATGTTAATCACATACTCATACCACTGCACCTTCTGAAGAAGATTACCCGGCTTTTCAACATAAAGCATGGGAAGAACCACAGCAACACGCTCATCAGAAAAATGAGGCAGCATCTTCACCAGTGCATCAGGCATAACAACAGAATCCGCATCAAGACAAGCAACAAAACCCCCTGAAGAAGCTCTAATGCCGGCATTCATAGCCTTCCACTTGCCACCATTCGGCTGGGAGACAACCTTCACACGCCTGTCAGAAGCCATAATACGCTCAGCAACAGCAAGAGTGCTGTCAGAAGAGCCGTCATCAACTATAACCAACTCAAGAAGATTCGGGGGGTAATCAAGCGCAAGAACTGAACGGGCAGAACGCTCAAGCGAACCCTCCTCATTATATGCAGGAATCACAACAGAAACCTTAGGAAGACGCCTTGGAACAACACGGGCAGGAGGGGCATAATCAATAAAAGCAACAAGCCAGAAAACAGTATAATAAAGAGTAACAATGTAAAGCCCAATCAGCACCAAATCAACAACATTCATGACAGAAAAAGAACGGCACCCATGTTTTTAAAGGTTGCGACAAAAGATGAGTTTGAGCTATGCATACTGATAATTAACGACAACAACAACAGCTATGACTAACTACCACGGCGATTCCTGACAGCAGCAACTATGAACACTGCTATGGCAATAACAAGCGAAACAGCAAATACGAGATTAGCAACTGAAAAAGCAGAGGAAACGCCTGAAAGGGAATATACTGCAGACAGAAGAGGAAAACGGGAGCAAGTGAAAGGGTAACTAAGCGCACCAACCACATTCGCAAAAAGAGAAAAAGAAAAAAGAATGTAAAAAGAACTGCGGATAAACCGGCTGCCGAAAACTGAAGCAATTATAACCAGCAGAAAAGGGACAACAGGAATAAGGTAACGGTTAACATAATTACAGCCGCCTGTAACCTCAGTCAAAGAAAGATAGAAAAGCGAAAAGAACGCGAAAGCGGCAACAAAAAGCGCCTCTCGCCTAAAGCGAACCAAAGAAAAAAAGGAAAGCAGCAGAAAAGGGGAATAAACAAACAAGCCCCTGATGTAAATACCTGTTTCCCTCGGAACAGGACCTGCAAAAAGCATTGAAGAAAGCCTCGGAAGCGTGATACGGGAAAGCGAAGGCGTATTCTCACCAGCAGAAAAAGGCGAGCCATCCCAGTTATGCAGGTAATGGTACGGGGAAACAAGCACATTGCCGGTAATTGAAAGATTATACAAAAGGAGCAGTAAAATAAACGGAACGGCTGCGGCAGGCATTACAAAGAGCTTACGCTTATCCGGAGAAGACACAAAAGCATAAAGAAATATGAAAAAAAGAAGGATAAGAGAAGGATACTCAACAACAACAGCAACGCCTCCAAAAAGCCCGGCAAGAACCAAATAAGACAAAAGCCTGCGCTCCCTTACATACCTCAAAACAAAATAAAAAGAAGCGAAAATGAAAAACGCCGCAACATTATGCGAAACAAAAACGCCGGAATAAACAACAACACCAGTGGCAAGGCCAAGGGCAACGCAAAGAAAAACACGCTGCTTCCAGCTGCTGACAAAATACTTCAGCGCATCAAAGAAAAAAGCAACCAGAAGCGCGCTGAAAAAAGCCACAACAAGATTAACAGAAAAAATTCCTGCCGGGGAAAAAAGAGGAACATCAAGCAAGTGCAAGGCAAAATAAACAGGAACAGCAAGAAAAACAAGCCCGGGAGCCTTGTCAGAATAAAAATGCCCATTGTAGAACACCCTGTCCTTTGTAATGTTCAGGAACGAAGAACCGTCAATCGCAAAAGTATTACGCTCCACAACAGACTCCAAAGCAGCAAAACGGCTGCCATCATTCCAGGAAACATCAGTCTTCACAAGGGCAGCATAAAGAAGGAAAAAAACAATGAAAACAGCAAGCCTGCCCATGCAAACAAAGCTTTTATAAGCAAATAAAAAACTTTTCCTGCAAAAATGATTCCGATAAAAAACAAAGACAAGGCACTGCTCGCAATTCTACTATTTTTCATAATAATAAAAATAATTCTGGCAACAACTCTCCACCCGGCAGGATGGGACGAGGCAGTATACACAGGAATGGGAAAACACATCTATTCCGGAGGAAATGCCGGACTATGGGAGGAGATAAGACCGCCAGGACTGCCCATACTGCTCGGAGCAGCATGGAAAACAGGACTGCCATTCCCAACAGCGCAGGAAATACTAATTGCACTATTCGGGGCAGCAACGATTGCAATAACATACCTGACAGGCAAAAAACTCTTCAACGAAACGACAGGACTCCTCGCAGCACTGCTCGCAGGAGGAACAACGCTGTTTTTTACCGAATCCTCAAAATTCATGACAGAAATACCATCAACAGCACTCGCAACAGCAGCAGCATACATGCTGATAAGCGGAAGAAAAAACCTTGCGGGACTGCTCGCAGGGCTGGCAGCAATATTCAAATTCCCACACCTGCTGATGCTTGCAATCCTGCTGACACCAGCAGCCATTGAACTCGCCAAAAGCAGAAGCCCGAAAAAAGCGGCAAAAGAGGCAACAGCCGCAATACCATTCATTGCAACAATTGCCGCATTCACGGCAGCAAACTACGCAGCATACGAAGGAGGCATAAAAGCGGCAATTGAACCGCTCATACTCGCGGCAAGCCACGCAGCAAACCCCCTGCACGCAGTGCAAGGGACATTGCAAAACATAATGTTTTATCCGACAACCCTGCTTAAGGAAAACATATTCTTCGCATTCCTCCCGCTTGGACTGCTAGCAATAAAAGAGCTTAAACAGGAAACAAAGAAAAAAACAGCCATAGCGCTAAGCTACCTCATAATATACTCAGCTTACCTTACAGCCACAATAAACAAACAGGAAAGGTTTGCACTCCTCCTAATGCCAACAGCGGCAGTATTTGCAGCAGCAGGGCTATACAAAATACTGCTCATGCAAAAAGGCACATCAAAAACAGGCATAGCAATAACCGCAGCACTGTTCACAATGGCGGCATTCGCATCCTACAACATAATAACAGACGACATAAAATACGTAAACGAAAGAAGACAGGCAACACAGCAGGACTACACCACCATAAAAGAAGCAGCGCTGTCATCAACACCGCTGCCGGCATACTACACAGACAACAAGATAACGCCATACTACTTCTCAACAGCAGACGGAAAGGAGGGCATAAAAAGGGCTGCACAAAGATTTGAAGAAAACAGCGAGCGCATGCCGATAATTTACAACAAAGAGGACTTTTACTGCACTCAAAAAGATGAATACTGCAACGAACAGCTTGAGAAGATAAAGACAGCTATTTCCTGACAAAAACAGAGGCAAGCACAGCATCAGCACCCATAGGAAAATTAAAACAGACTGAAAGAACGAAACCGTTATTTGACGCTGCCTCAGCCAGCAGAGACTCGTCACGCCCGGCAAGGACAACCTTTCCATTCTTTGAAAGCAGAAGAGAAGCCTGATAAAAAAGCTCAGAATAAACCTTCCTGACATCAGAATCAGAACTGCGCCTTGAAAGCATAGGCGGAAAGGAAACAATACACTCAACACTGCCCTTATCAAACTTAAGCTCAAGCCACTCCAAATCAACACGCGCAAAGCTGATAAGACGATTAACCCCGGCAATCTTCGCATTCTTCTCACAAGTCCGGACATGAGCAATCAACGGGCTAAAGCTGAAAATTTTAAGCCTTCCGAACTTTGCCTTCCTGTCAGCAGAAGCAAAAACCTTTTCCGCACACAAAGAGAAAGGCTTAAGATTACGAAGCATAAACGAATCCCTGCGATAGTGATTAACAGGAAACCCTGAAGCAAACAAGGCAGCCTCAACTGAAATTGCGCCTGAACGCGAAAAAGGGTCAAGAAGAACCGACTTAGGCGAAAAGCCGGAAAGCCGGACAAGAGCATAAGCAGCACATGCCCTCAAATCAGACGAATGCCCAAAAATACGGTAATCACGCTTGCCAAGGTCAAAACCAGCAACATCAACGCCAAAAAAGGCAGAATCGCCATTAATAAAACAGTAGAGCCTCAAGGAAGGAGACTTAAAACTGGACACCTTCCCTGCAAGCCCTGAGATAACCTCATTGGCAGCAGTGGCAAAATCAAGACTGTTAAAATCATGATTTCCTTCCCTGCTGCACTCAACAACAAAGGAAGCGCCATCACTCCAAAAACCAAAATCAAAACTGCCAATGGCTTTCTTAAAAGAAGCAATAGACACAGCCAAAGAAGGCTTAACAGAAAACTCACAAACAAAACCGCACAAACGGGAAATGGACTGGGAACGATAGGCAACAAGGCAGATTTTCTCTGGATTTGAATCAAAAACAACAACACCTCCCGCAGCATTAAGAACATCAACACCAGCCAGCTCACTTAGCTCAGAGGCAGCAAACTGCTCCAAACCGGCATCAACAACAGCAAAACACCTCATAACAAAACAATAACTGCACGGGATTTAAAAGATTACTGCCTGCCAGCAACAGAATCAGTATAATCAGGGAGCAACAATAGAGTTCTTATATGCCATAAAACTACTATGAGGAACATGCTCAGTAACTGTATGTGCAGAGTGAACAGGCTTGTCAGCGCTATCCCTTCCCGGGAAATGAACTGAAAAAACGCCTGAATCGCCCATTCCCATAACAAAAGTCCCTCCCAAAGAGCCCAAATCAGCAATAGCAACACCGCGGTCAAAAGAGAAGAGCGCTGCATGTAATCCTGAAGGAATAGAATACGCACTGGCGAATCTGCCGATAGCAACCTTTCCGGAAGGAGTCCAAAGAGTCATATTCCCCTTATTCTGTTCGCCGCCCTCCCTGCCAAGTATGTAAATACCCCTTTCCTCCAAAGAGGCATGAGCCATAACGCTGCCATCCACATTGTAACCAGTCAACTGCCGCCTCACACTCTTATTGGCATCATCATAATTAGGCATTGCATCACAATAAGCCAGCGGGGTAGAGCCGTTAAGGACAATGCTGACCAAACCGGAACTGCCAGAAATCAAAACAGGCCTACGCAACCCGACAGGCTCCTGACCAATACCAATAGACATAGAAGCAGCGGCCAACTTCGCAGAAAGAGGCAGATTTTTGTGCGTTCAGTTACTACACACTGTAAAACCTGAAACCCCTTTTTCAGAAGCGAAAAGTATATAAATAACCAATAATGTGGTTCATATAACCCAATAAAGTGGTTAACATGATTAGTAAAAAACAACTCAAAATATTCGAAGCATTTGCAAAAAAACCATTTGCAGAACACACACGAAAAGAAGTGAAGAAAGAATCAAAAGAGAACTCTAATAACGCCTTAGCTTTAGCCATAAACCTATTAAAAAAAGAAGGGGTATTGATTGAACGAAAGATTGGAAAATCAGGGCTTTTGACGCTTAACCTTGAAAATGACCTAACATTTTACTATCTTGCTCTGTGCAACAATAATCGAACCCCGCATAATGTTAAGCTTGCACTGGAAAGCCTAAAAAAAGAAATTTCTGAGGATACCCCTTTTTATTCAATTATCATCTTTGGCTCTTATGCGGTTGGAGAACAAAGAAAAGAATCAGACTTAGATGTCGCAGTATTTATTGATGCAGAAGAGAAAAGAAAACAGATAGAAGCATTGACAAACAGCGCCAAACTAAAAAGCGTTCTTGAAATGGATGTTCACGTTATTCCAAAAGCAGAAATGATTGAAATGCTGACAAATAAAGAAGAGAACTTAGGGAAGCAGATAGCCAGAAAACATTTGGCTGTTTATAATCATATGATATTTTATGAAATAATCAAAGAGGGAATGAAACATGGATTTCGAGCATAAAATTTATCTTGCAAGAGCGCAAAACGAGTTAAACCTGTCGGTCATGGTTCAAAAAATCAGCGATGACAAAAAGATGCAGATTGAAATCTTTGGAATGAAAGAAGACACGTATTACAGCGCCGTAATTTCCCATGCTTATTATTCCATATTCTATGCTGCAAAAGCATATCTTCTATTGAAAGGCATCAAGACGCAAGCTCCAGAAGAGCACAGGAAAACATTTGACGAATTCTCAAAGCTGGTGCATGAAGGGATAGTGGATGTGGAATTGCTGAAAATTTACCAAAATATTATGATGAAAGCAGATACTCTTCTGCACACTTTTGAATTAGAGAAAGGCAAACGAGGAACATTCACATACAGAAGAATACCGCAGGCAAACCAAGAACCAGCACAGGAGAGCATAAAGAACGCAACAGTATTCTTCAATAATATTTACAGATTGTGCGAAAAGGTTGATGGAAAAAATGAATAATAGCAAATCGCATGGTAAAAGCTCAATTATTAATGCGATTTGCTATAACAAAAAACTGAAAGATGAGAATAATGTCAAACAGCAACAGACGGCTCAACAACACCGGCAATATGCGCAACAGCAACAACAGAATCACCATCACCAAGACGCATAATGCGCGCACCCTGCGTGTTCCTTCCAATAACAGAAACATCACTGACAGGAATCCTGATGGTAATGCCGTTCCTGCTGATAAACATAAGCTCATCCTCATCAGAAACAGAAGCGATAGCTACAGCCCTGCCATTCCTGTCACTTGCCTGAATGTTAATGACACCAGAACCACCCCTGCTGGTAAGCCTGTAATCGCCAACAGAAGTGCGCTTTCCATAACCATTAGAGCAGACAGTAACAAGGCTCCTGGACTCATCAGCAACAACCATACCAACAACAGTATCGCCATTCCTCAGCCTTATGCCACGAACACCCCTCGCAGAGCGGCCGGTTGAACGGATTCCAGACTCCGCAAAGCGAACTGCACTTCCATCGGCTGTGGCAAGAATAAGCTGCTGATTGCCGCCGGTAAGGACAACACCAATAAGCTCATCACCCTCATCAAGCGTAATGGCAATAATGCCCCCCTTCCTCGGATTAGAATAGGCAGAAAGACCGGTCTTCTTAATAGTGCCGTTACGCGTAGCCATTACAAGATAACCGCTGCCGAAATCACGGACAGGAATGACAGCAGTAACCTTCTCAGCATCACCCAAACTCAAAAGGTTCACAATCGCCTTGCCAGCGGCGTTGCGGCCGGCATCGGGCAACTCATAAACCTTAAGCCAGTGAACAATGCCATGATTAGTGAAAAGAAGAAGGTAAGAATGCGTGTTTGCAACAAAAAGCTTCTCAACAAAATCACCATCCCTTGTGGAAGCAGCAATGACACCCTTACCACCGCGATGCTGCTGCCTGTATTCGGAAAGCAGGGTGCGCTTGGCATAGCCGGAATGCGAAACAGTAACAACAACCTCCTCAGGCTTAATCAGGTCCTCATCAACAAAAGCCTCGTCCTCAAGCGCAACAATCTCAGTGCGGCGGGCATCGCCATAACGCTGCCTGACATCCAAAAGCTCAGACCTTATTATGCCAAGAATCCTCTCAGGAGAAGCAAGAATCTCCCTAAGCCCGGAGATGCGCAAAGCAAGCTCCTTCTGCTCATTCAAAAGAAGCTCCTGCTCAAGAGAGGAAAGCTTCTGAAGGCGCATCTCAAGAACAGCAACAGCCTGCCGCTCACTCAACGAAAAATCAGACATCAGAGAAGACTTTGCAGACGCCACGTCACGTGAAGCCTTAATAGCCTGAACAACAGCATCAATACTGCGCAAAGCAACAACAAGCCCATCAACAACATGAAGGCGCTCAGAGGCACGCTGAAGCTCAAAATTGCAGCGCCTCACAACAACAGACTTACGATGCCCAATAAAGCCTGCCAAAAGCTGCTTCAAAGAAACAGTGCAAGGCTTGCCATCAACAAGACAAACCAAAGCAACAGCAATTGTAGACTCCAGCCTTGAATGGGAAAAAAGCTGATTAAGAACAACATCAGAATTACAGCCTTTCTTAAGCTCAAAAACAATGCGCATCCCATTCCTGTCAGACTCGTCACGGATATCAGAAATATCCTGAATGACACGCGCCTTAACAAGCTCAGCGACCTCCTCAATAAGAAGAGACTTGTTAACCTGATAAGGAATCTCAGAAACAACAATGCGCTCACGCCCTGCCTTAGACTCCACTGCCGCCCTTGCACGAACCCTAAGCAAGCCCCTACCGGCAAGATAAGCACTCCTGATGCCCGCAGTACCCCTGATGGACGCACCGGTAGGAAAATCAGGACCAGGAAGAACAGACATAAGCTCCTCAACAGAAACATCAGGATTGCCAATCTGCATTATAACAGCATCAATAACCTCAGCCATATTATGCGGAGGCATATTCGTAGCCATGCCAACAGCAATGCCTGAACTGCCATTAACCAAAAGATTCGGAAACTTACAGGGAAGAACAACAGGCTCCCTGGAAGCACCATCAAAATTAGGAACAAAATCAACAGTATCCTTATCAATATCAGCAAGAAGCTCCTCGGCAAGAGAAGTCAAACGAGCCTCAGTATACCTGAAAGCAGCAGCATTATCACCATCAACAGAACCCCAGTTACCCTGCCCGTCAACCATAGGATAGCGCAAAGAAAAACTCTGAGCCATCCTCACAAGCGCATCATAAATAGAAGAATCGCCATGAGGATGAAACCTTGCCATCGTATTGCCTATAATCGTGGCAGACTTCCTGAAAGGCTTATTATGAAGCAAACCAAGCCGGAACATGGTATAAAGAATACGGCGCTGAACAGGCTTGAGACCATCCCTTACATCCGGAAGGGCGCGCGAAACAAGGACAGACATGGCATAATCAAGATAAGAAGAGCGCATCTCATCCTCAATCTCACGCTGCACAATCCTCTGCTCCTGCGGCTGGCTTTCACTCATTTCAACACCAAAAACAACCCCGAAAAAGACGTCAGTTTACCGACGATAAAAACAAAGGAATACGGCTTTAAAAAGTTAACTGAAAGCCG
>JACPBT010000049.1 GCA_016180145.1 Candidatus Woesearchaeota archaeon
GCACGAAGCTCATCGTTTACATATCTGATTCTTGCACGCCTTGATTCATCCTGCATTCTGAACCTTTCCGCAAGCCAGTCAAATTCGGAGTCTTTCGCTTCTGCTGCGAGTTGTCTTTCACGTCTCACCCATCCTTTATGCTGCCTGTTGAACTGTCCTTGAAGTTCGTCAAATTCGGAGTCTTTTGCCCACATCCTATCAGTTTCCTCTTCAGAAATCAGCCGAGCCCTTTCCTGTTCAATCAGCTCATCAGTTACTCCGGCAGCCCATATTCCGTAGTCTTCAGCTTCTATAACCTTACCAAACTCAGCCGCCAGACTCTGAAGTTTTTTCTGCTCCTCAGGCACGGAACTTATAGTTCCAATCACATAATTAACAACTCTTTCAAAATCAGGAATGCATGCATCGTTAACAGCCATCGCTTCCGCTTCATTAGTTACCGGGTTGTCGTCATAATCTATTGGATGCTGTGCATCACTCATGCCATTTACTGCAGGCACAGAAGGAACCCTGACTGACGCACTACCTTTTGCATCTGCCCTTTTCATAATAAGAAGACAGGTGTTAATAGCTTAAATATAAAGTTTATGCTTATCATGCGGCAGGCGGGAATTGAACCCGCATCGCAACCTTGGGAAGGTTAAATCATGCCGTTAGACCACTGCCGCAACAAACTAAATTCCAAGCTCCAACCTTGCCTCCTCAGACACCTTATCAATGCTCCATGGAGGCTCCCAAACAATATCTATGCTAACTTTCTTAACGCCGGGGAGTTTCATGACGCAGCCCTCAACAGCTTCAAGTATCAAAGGGCCGACAGGACAGGCAGGGCTTGTAAGCGTCATCTCAATACCAACAATGCCCTTATCAATCTTAACCCCATAAACAAGCCCAAGGTCAATAATATTAACACGCATCTCAGGGTCAGCAACATCCCTGAGGGCATTCCTTACTGCATCAGCACTAAGCCTGAAAGCCA
Organism: Candidatus Woesearchaeota archaeon; assembly: GCA_016180145.1. Taxonomy (GTDB): domain Archaea; phylum Nanobdellota; class Nanobdellia; order Woesearchaeales; family UBA10216; genus JACPBT01. Next base: position 980 of record JACPBT010000049.1, read on the forward strand.
TAACAGAAGCGAGCTGCACTGAATTTAAATAGTTGTTGCTGCGGCGGAATTAACTCCGACAGGAGCAGCCATAACAGGATGTGTAAGCGTGCCATAAGAGCTGAGAGTTTCCATTATTCTGCTTATGCTCGTTATTGCCCCCCACTGTCCATATCCCTCAGCCATTACCCCAAGCTGCGCAACAATCAGGGCTTTTTCGATTAGTGCCGATTCTCTAAGCATTTTTGCATGCCCAAGAACTTCTTTATCCTTTGCGCTCAAAAGAACGCCCTTTCTGCGCTCCAATCGCCCGGCAGCAGCTTCATAGTTCCTGCCGTTATCTATAACTGCCTCGCACCTCATCAGGCCAAACAATTCAGGAGCTACCGAATGGCTCAGCTCAGTGATAATTCGCAGCGTTTCAGCGAGATTGACTCCAAAAACACTCCTGCCCCTTTCCACATCATAGCTTGCTTCCACAAATCCCTGTTCAGAAGCGGAAAGCAACTGCATAGATATGTCCTTAAACTTCTCACGCTTTTTATCCGTAACTTCACCAATATATCTGTCTGGAAAAATATCATTGATAACCCGGCTGTTAACACCTGTAAGCTCAGAGTAGACTGTGCGCAGCAGAAAAACAGCGTCCTTTTCAGATAAAGAAAGCGCAAAGTCAATGTCAAACTGCTTTGTGCAGTAGTCAACAGCCCTCACAACAGCGCCGCTTAAATTACGAACATCCCTCACTATATTAGCAGGCTTGATAAAATAAGACTGAAGCTCCTTAGGAAGAAAACTCTTTAAGCTAATTCCCTGAACGCCGCTTGAAAGCAACAGCCTTAAAGGATTGACATAATCTGCTCCTGAAGGGGCGAGAACAAAATCCCTGACCAAAGGAAGCAGCCCGCTATCATTGCTATCATAAACCAATCCAAACTCAAGCAGCCTTCCCAAAAGTTCAACCAAACTCAGGCTATTGTCACCAGCTATTTCATCCACGCTCAAGCGCCTTGCAACAATACAATGCCCCGGTTTTACATTAGCGGCAAAGTTCAACGTAATTGACGGGCTTTTTCTATTAATGCCCCTAACCTCAACAGCCACAACATCATCAAGACTGCTAGCGCTATTATTGTTCATGTTCTGAATGGGTAATCACAGTGCATTTAAAAGCCTTATTGACGCAAAACAATAAATAAGGCAGCTTCATCCTGAACTGCATGACAGCCATTGCAGGGAAGATAATATCCGGCTCATTCGGCAGCATAACAGTCAGGCAGAAGCAGGGCGCGAACATTGAGATAGGGCAGCTCCTCACAGCACAGACAAAACAGGGCAAAGTGCTGATGCAGGTTTTTGACCTCCTCTACGGCTCCCAACTATCCCAGCAAAACCTTGAAATGATATCAGGAATGAAGCTGGAAAGCAACAACGACCTTGAGATAATGGAGGCAGAGACGCGAAACTACACGCTCGCATTCCTGAAGCCACTGCTGCTCATAAACGGAAAAGACGCCAAGGTGTGCAAAAACCTGCCGGAATTCTTCTCAGACGTCACAGAGATTGAAAGCAGCGATACAGAATTCCTTGAAGAACCGCCAAACCCCCTGCTTCTTGGAAAGCTAAGGTCAGGCTCAAAAACAACAGGAGCAGATATATTCATTGACGGGCAAAAGGCATTCTCACACCACATACTCATAGCAGCGCAGACAGGAAGAGGCAAATCAAACCTCATGTCCTGCATAATAGCAAGCGCACTCCAAAACGACTACGCAGGATTCCTCATACTGGACGCACACGACGAATACTACGGCAGGAGCAGGCACGGGCTGAAGGATGTTTCTGAAAAGACGGCATATTACACCCCAAACAACCCCCCGCCGGGAACAAGAACGCTCACCATAAACATCACAAAAATAAAACCATCACATTTCAACGGAGTGGTGCAGTGGTCAGAACCGCAAAAGGAAGCGCTTTACGCATACTACCGAAAATACGGCAGCAAGTGGATTGATGCTGCACTTACAGAAGATGACGGAGAACTGAAAAACCTGTTCAGCGAGTCAACAATAAGCGTAATAAGAAGAAGGCTCACACAGATACTGAACCTTGAAACAGCAAACAACACGGTTTCCGGAAAGGGAATATTTGACACACAGGCAGGCAGCACAACAATATCTGACATAGCAGACGACATAGAAAACGCAAAAGCAGTAATAATAGACACATCAAGCCTGAGCAGCCAGGTTGAGCTGCTCGTAGGAAGCGCAATAGCAAGCGAAATATTCGCGAGATACCAAAACCACAAAACAACAGGCCGGATTGACAGGAAGCCAACAGCCTCAATAATACTGGAAGAAGCGCCAAGAGTGCTTGGCAGAGACGCGCTTGAACAGGGGCAAAACATATTCTCAAAAATAGCAAGGGAAGGAAGAAAATTCAAAGTGGGCATAGTGGCAATAACACAGCTCCCGTCACTCATACCAAGAGAGATACTGGCAAACATGGCAACAAAAATAATCCTCGGCATAGAAATGGCGCCAGAAAGAAAAGCCATAATAGAATCGGCAGCTCAGGACCTCTCACAGGACGACCGCGCAATAGCATCACTTGACACGGGAGAGGCAATAGTCACAAGCACATTCACAAAATTCGCAGTGCCAATAAAAGCGCAGCTATTTGAAACCATGGCGGGAAACAAAAAAACAGCAGGCTACACGCAATCATTTCCCGGACTGAAAAGCTAAAACCCGAGCAACCAAAAAATTTTATACTGGCAGGCAATACCCTCCAACAATGAAGTTCGCCCACTTTGCAGACATCCACATAGGCTCGTGGAGAGACCCGAAGCTCTCAGAAGCAAGCACCCAGGCATTTGTAAAAGCGGCTGACGCATGTCTTGAACAGGCAGCAGACTTCATACTCATAAGCGGCGACTTCTTCAACACATCACTCCCGTCAATAGACTGCCTGAAAGAAGTAGCCAAAAAACTCAAGCAAATACACGACAGCAACACACCTGTTTACGTAATCGCAGGAAGCCACGACTTCTCACCAACAGGCAAAACAATGCTTGACGTCCTTGAAAACGCAGGACTCATAAGAAACGTCATGCGCGGAAACGTCACAGACAACAGGCTGAAGCTGAAATTCACAGTTGACAGCAAAACAGGAACAAAGATAACAGGCATAATCGGAAAAAAAGGAATGCTTGAACGCAAATACTTTGAAGCGCTTGAAAAGGAAAACCTTGAAGCTGAAACAGGGACAAAAATATTCATGTTCCACACAGCAATATCAGAATTCAAGCCCGAAGGGCTGGAAAGCATGGAATCAACACCAATTTCAGACTTCCCAAAGGGCTTTGACTACTATGCAGGAGGCCACGTCCACCACCCATACCTCAAGCAGACAGAAGGATACGGAACAATTGCAAACCCAGGCCCGTTATTCCCAAACAGCTTCAGGGAAATAGAAAAACTCGGATGCGGCGGATTCTACATGGTGCAGGGGGAAAAAGGACGCCTCAATGCAGAATTCCAGCCAATACAGGTGCATAACACATTCAGCATAACAACAGACTGCACAAACAAAACGCCGCAGGAAGCAGAAGAAGAAATAACAAACCAGACAGCAGACAAGGAGTTCAACAACACCATAGTAACAATCAGGCTGCACGGAAAACTCAGGGCAGGCAAGCCTACAGACATAGACTTCAGAAAAATAAGCGAAACACTCTACCAAAAAAGCGCTCATTTTGTAATGAAAAACACAGCAGCACTGTCAAGCAACGAATTTGAAGAAATAAAAATAACAACCAAATCAATAGAAGAAACAGAAAACCTCATAATAAAAGAACACCTCTCAAAAATAAAAATAGACGGAATGAGCGCTGAAGAAGAATTTGAACTTGTAAAAAATCTGATGAGCACCTTAAACAAAGAGAAAGACGAAGGCGAAACCACCACAACATTTGAAAGAAGAGTGAAAGAAGATGCAGAAAAAACACTCAAAATAAAACTCTAAAGCGCCCTGTAGATTTTCTCCTGCCTGACAACCTCATAACCCATGCCTGCAAGTTCCTCTGCAACGCCATCACCATAAAGAATGGCAATAACAGCGCCAATCGGGGCAACAACATTCCTGACACTGACACGCTCATCTCTGCCAAGCAAAGATTCAAGCACAGAAAGACGCTCTGCGCCGGCTTCACCATTAAGCCTGATAAGGTAAAGAACGCCCTCCTGCCCGCTTATTTCCATAAGACCTCCTTCAATGCATGAACAGCCTCAGCGCCATAAGACTTTAAAGGTCTTTGCCTCAACTGCGAGACTGCCTCAACCATCCTATCAACTCTCACAAGCCCTGCGCCATAAACATCCCTGCCGCCGCCAAGATTCAATGCAGTGCGCTCCATAACATCCTCAAGAGAAGCGCCGCTCCTCGCAACAGAAAGCACCAAAGCCAAACTCCCGGAAACATGAGGAGCAGCCATGGAAGTCCCGCTAAGAGTGGCATAACCGTCAAGATAAGAAGATGTGATAGCCACACCCGGAGCAGAAATATCATTAGTCCCGTAAACATTGCTGAAATCAGCATGCCTGTTGCCCCTGTCAACAGCAGCAACAGCAATAACAGAATCGCCAAAAGCTGCAGGATAACTCGCGCCAACACCGTCATTACCGGCAGCAGCAACAACAAGAACCCCCTTATCCGCAAGATAATAGCACATATCCTCCAAAGCAGAAGAGGCATGAGGGCTGCCAAAACTCATGTTAACAACATCAACACCATGCCCGGCAGCCCAATCAAGAGCTGCAATAGCATCAGCCTCATTGCCTGAACCAGCCTCATCAAGAACACGCAAAGCAAAACACTCAGCACCAGAAGCAACACCATAATTTGCGCCAAGCACTATACCGGCAACGTGAGTCCCATGACCATTCAAATCCAT
>JACPBT010000050.1 GCA_016180145.1 Candidatus Woesearchaeota archaeon
AAGCGGCACGAACAACAAAAGCAGCACTCCCAAAAGTAATGAGAGGACTGCCAAAAGGAGGCGAGGCAAGCTACATAGGATAGAAGCAACCACGACTACTTAGAAGACTGACAGCAGTTACTACGACGAAACCCTGCACTTAACCGGAAACCGCCACGCCAACAGCAATGCTTATAAACTAATTCTTCCAGTGAATAAAGCGTGGACTTCAGGATAAGAAAAGTGGCTGCAAGGGAAATTCTGGACTCAAGAGGCAACCCCACTGTTGAATGCGATATATACACTACAACGGGCTTCGGAAGGGCGGCAGTGCCGTCAGGTGCATCAACAGGAAAGTTTGAAGCACACGAACTCCGCGACGGAGGAAGAAGATACGGCGGGCTTGGGGTAAGTGAGGCTGTAAGAAACGCAAACACAACAATAGCAAAGCTCATAACAGGCATGGATTGCAGGGAGCAGGAAAAAATAGACCATGCAATGGCTGAAAAGGACGGAACAGAAGACAAATCAATACTCGGAGCAAATACCATGCTCGCAGCAAGCCTCGCAGCAGCAAGGGCAGCTGCATCAACCTCAAAGCTGCCGCTTTACAGGCATCTTGCATCAATAACCGGAGAAAAACTCCTGATGCCTGTGCCGTTCAGCAACGTAATAAACGGCGGAAAACACGCAGCAGGAGGACTGAAAATACAGGAATTCATGATTGCTCCTGAGAAGTTCAGGACATTCAGCGAGGCGCTGGCAGCAGCAAGCGAAACATACCACGAGCTAAAGGCGGCAATAGCATCAAAATACGGCAGCAAATACACAACAACAGGAGACGAAGGAGGATTTGCGCCACCGCTTGCAAATGCAGAAGAAGCGCTGCAACTCCTTGAGAAGGCAACGCAGGCAAGGGGCTACCAAAACAGGATAAAATTCGCAATAGACGCAGCAGCATCAGAATTCTACGAACAGAAAACAGGAAAATACATGCTTGAGAAAGAATACACGGCAGGCGAGCTTACCGACTACTACCTGAACATCATAAAAAGCTACAAGATAACCTCCCTTGAAGACCCATTCCAGCAGGAAGACTTTAACACCTTCGCAGAACTGACAGCAAAATCAGGAATACAGATAGTCGGGGATGACCTGCTCGCAACCAACAGCGCAAGGATACAAACTGCAGCAAAACTAAAGGCGTGCAACTGCCTCCTGCTAAAGCCAAACCAAATAGGGACACTGACTGAAGCAATAGCCGCGGCAAAGCTTGCCGCAAAAAACCGCTGGAAGACAATGGTAAGCCACAGGAGCGGAGAAACAGAAGACACATTCATAGCAGACCTCTCAGTTGCACTCGGATGCGGACAGATAAAAACCGGCGCACCTGCACGGACAGAAAGAACCGCAAAATACAACCAGCTCCTGAGAATAGAGGAAGAACTCGGCAAAAGGTGCAGATATGGAACGCAAAAATAAGCTGCTGCTGGTAATACTTGACGGCTTCGGGCACAACCCAAAAACAGAAAGAAACGCTGTAAAACAGGCAAAGATGCCATACTACAACAGCCTGCAAGGCAGATACCCGCATACGCTGCTAAACGCATCATCAGAGCATGTGGGACTGCCAAAAAACACAATGGGAAACTCAGAAGTGGGACACCTGAACATCGGAGCAGGACGGATAGTCAACCAGCACTGCCTGCGCATAAACAAATCAATAACAGACAAATCATTCTACAAAAATAAAACACTGAAATGGCTTTTCAGCGAAGCAAAAAAAAGGGGAAAAAACGCCCATGTAGTGGGACTGCTGTCAAGCGCCGGAGTCCACTCTCACATAAACCACCTGAAAGCCATAATAAAGTTTGCAGGCGATTCAAAAACAAAAACACACCTGCACCTGTTCACAGACGGGAGGGATATGGAACCGCACTCGTCCGAAGGGCTGATAAGGGCTGTGAACAAGGCGATAAAAAGCAGGAAAATAAGCATAGCGACAATCTCAGGAAGATACTACGGAATGGACCGCGACAACAGATGGAACAGGACAAAAAAGGCATACGACGCAATAGTATACGGAAAAGGGCTGCACGCAAAAAGCGCAACGGAAGCAATAAAAAATGCATACAACAGGAAAGAATCTGACGAATTCATAAAGCCGACAATAATTGACGGCTACCCCGGAATAGGGGACGGCGACTACATATTCTCATTCAACTTCAGGGCAGACAGGGCAAGGCAGCTCTGCTGGGCGTTCACAAAAAAAGGATTCACAAAATTCAGATGCACCTCAAAAAAAGCAACGCTGGCAACTATGACGCTGCACGACCCGAAAAGACTGCTATGCCCGACAGCATTCCCCGAAAAAAAACTGAAAAACACAATGGCAGAAACGCTCAGCAGGCAAAAAATAAGGCAGCTTCACATAGCAGAAACAGAAAAATACGCGCACGTGACATACTTCTTCAACGGAGGAAGGGAAAAACCGTTCCCAATGGAGAAAAGGATACTCGTGCCTTCTCCAAAGATAAGCACATACGACAAAAAACCTGAAATGAGCGCCTACGAAATAACAAAAGCCGCGGTGAAGGAAATCAAAAAAGGAAAATACGGCTTCATACTGATAAACTACGCAAACCCGGACATGGTAGGACACACAGGAAACCTTGAAGCAACAAAAAAGGCGCTGAACCATGCAGACAAATGCCTGCGCAAAATAATAAAGGAAGCTGTAAATAACGGCTACATCCCTGCAATAACCTCAGACCACGGAAACTGCGAAGACATGACAGAAGGAATGAGCACATCACACACAAAAAACAAAGTCCAGCTCATAATAATAACAAACAAAAAACACAAACTCGCAAAAGGAAGCCTGTGCGACGTGGCGCCAACACTCCTAAAGCTCGCACATATAAGAACGCCAAAGGAAATGAAAGGAAAAAACCTGATAAGGTAAGGAGGGAAAAATGGCAACCATAGCATTTTTTGAACTTGAAAAATGGGAAGAAGAAGCAGCAAAGAAAACACTAAAAAGACATGCCCTAAAATTCTTCAGCAAACCGCTCACAGCATCAAACGCGAGCAAGGCAGGCGACGCAGAAGCAATAGCGGCATTCATCTACTCAAGGATTGACAAAAAAATACTCGCAAAGCTCCCGAAACTGAAGCTCATAGCAACAATGTCAACAGGATACGACCACATAGACACCGAAGCGTGCAGGAAAAAAGGCGTGAAAGTCTCAAACGTGCCATTCTACGGAGAAAACACGGTAGCAGAACACACATTCGCACTGATACTGGCACTGTCAAGAAAAATCCTGAAATCAGTGGAAAACACAAGGCGGGGAAATTTCTCACTGAACGGACTGAGAGGCTTTGACCTCAAGGGAAAAACCATCGGAGTCGTGGGAACAGGCCACATAGGACTGCACGTCCTGAGAATAGCCAAAGGATTTGAAATGAAAATGACCGCTTACGACGTGAAACAAGACCTGAACGCAGCAAAGAAACTCGGATTCAGATACGTGAAACTGAACACGCTCCTAAAAAGCTCAGACATAATAACGCTACACTGCCCATACAACAAGGCAACACACCACCTCATAAACAAGTCAAACATAATGAAAACCAAAAAAGGCGCATACCTGATAAACACCGCAAGAGGAGGACTGATAGAAACAGACGCGCTGCTGAATGCGCTCAACAGGAAACACCTCGGAGGAGCAGGAATAGACGTCCTTGAAGAAGAATCAGCAATAAAGGAAGAAAAACAACTCCTCTCAAGAAACTTCACAAGCAACCTGCGCACAATACTCGCAAACCACATACTGCTCAACTACGAAAACGTAATAATAACGCCGCACAACGCATTCAACAGCACAGAAGCCCTAAACAGGATACTCACAACCACGCTTGAAAACATACAAGAATATTTGAAAGGAAAGACCATCAACGCCGTCGCATAGAGCGCTCCTTCCCCGCAACAAGAAGAAGCGTCTTCACAACCGCATCAGGACTCAAAGACATGCTGCCAATGCCGCACTCAACAAGAAACTCAGCAAACTCAGGATAAGTGGAAGGAGCCTCGCCGCAAATGCCAATCTTCCTCTTTGCCTTCTTTGCAACAGCTATAACACTGCCAACCATACGCTTAACAGCCTCATTACGCTCATCAAAAATGTGCGCAACAAGCTCAGAATCACGGTCAACGCCAAGAGTCATCTGCGTAAGGTCATTGCTCCCAATACTGAAGCCGTCAAAAACACCTGCAAAATCCTGAGCAAGGATAACATTTGAGGGAAGCTCACACATAACATAAACCTCAAGGCCGTTCTTACCCCGAACAAGCCCGTTACGCCTCATCTCAGAAATAACAAGCCTGCCCTCCTCAACAGTCCGGCACATTGGAACCATAACCTTAATATTGGTCAAGCCAATAACATCCCTTGCCTTCCTTAAAGCAGCACACTCCAAAGCAAAAGCCTCACGATACGCCTCATCATAATACCGCGAAGCACCACGCCAGCCAAGCATAGGATTATCCTCCTTGGGCTCAAACTGGCTCCCGCCAATAAGATGCGCATACTCATTGCTCTTAAAATCAGAAAGCCGGACAATGACATCCCTCGGATAAAAAGCGGCAGCTATGGTGGAAATGCCCTCACACAACTTCTGAACGAAAAAATCCTTCTTGTCAGAATAGCTGCGAGTCAGGGCAGCTATCTGCTTCCTTGCAGCGGCATCCTTCAGGCTGTCAAAATGCACCAAAGCAAGAGGATGAATCCCGATATAACTGTTTATTATGAACTCCTCCCTTGCCAAGCCGACACCCTGAACAGGCAGGAAACTTTCAGAAAAAGCCTCATCAGGATTGCCAATGTTAACCATAATCTGTGTTCTCGTCTTCGGAAGCTTCCTCAAATTAACACGGCGCACCTCAAACTTAAGACGCCCATCATACACCACACCCTCCTCGCCGCCGGCACAACTGACAGTAACAGATTGTCCGTTTTTGATTTTCTTAGTCGCATTATTTGTGCCAACAACACAAGGAATACCAAGCTCACGGCTCACAATCGCAGCATGACAACTCTTGCCGCCCCTATTCGTAACAATAGCGGCAGCCTGCCTCATAACAGGCACCCAATCCGGGTCAGTCATCTCAGTAACAAGAACCTCACCAGGCCTGAACTGCCTTATATGGCTTACAGAAGCAATAATACGCGCCCTGCCCTGCCCAATCCTGCTGCCAACACTGCTCCCGGACGCAAGAACCCTCCCCTTTTCCTTCAGCACGTAACGCTCAAGCTTCGTCATGTCACGGGAAGAATGAACAGTCTCAGGCCTCGCCTGAACTATGAAAAGCCTGCCACTCAAACCGTCCTTAGCCCACTCAACATCCATAGGCATATACTTCCCATGCTTCCTGCTGTAATGCCGCTCTATAATCCTACCCCACCGCGCAAGAAGAATTATCTCTGAATCAGACAAAACGCATTTTTCCCGCTCGGATTCAGACGTTGGAACGTTTTTTACCCTGCTGCCTGCATAAACCATCTTAACCAGCTTGCTGCCAACCCTCCTGCTGATAATCGGATAGCGCCCCGAATCAAGAGCAGCCTTAAAAACATAATACTCATCAGGATTAACCCTGCCCTTCACAATATTCTCACCAAGCCCAAGCCCGGCATTTATCAGAACCACCCCATCAAAGCCGCTCTCAGTGTCAATAGTAAACATGACACCAGAACCAGCCCTGTCAGACCTTACCATCTTCTGAACGCCAACCGAAAGCGCAACCTTAAAATGGTCAAACCCGCGCGCATGACGATAAGCAATAGCACGGTTTGTAAAAAGCGAAGCAAAACATTTTTTACACGCATCAAGAAGAGCGCACCCGGAAGGTCCTCAGCAGTAGCTGAACTGCGCACAGCAACATCAGCATTAACCACACCATACTTCCTGCTTAATGCACGATAATGAGAAAGAATCTCCTCCCTGAGCTGAGAAGGAAATTCCGCCTTCAGAATCAAAGCCCTAATCCGCCTGCCAGCATCAGACAACGCATCATAATCAGCCACATCAAGCCCCCTCAAAAGAGACTTAACCTGCAACCTTATGCCAGCCTCGCCAATAAACCTAAAATAAGCATGAGAAGTAACGGCAAAACCGTCAGGAATTTTGACACCATGTTTCACAAGCGAACAAAACATCTCGCCCAAAGAAGCATTCTTGCCACCGACAACAGGAACATCCTTAATAGAGATATCCTTAAAGCCCAAAACAAGCGCATTACGCTTAATACGCACCATACACCCCATTACCCAAACCTGCGTTTAAAAACTTTACTTATTTAGTAGCGGACATAAGTAATTGCTTGTCATTGTCCGCTACTAAGTTTAAAACGACACCTATGATAAGTCAAAACTTGTGTCGTTTTATAATTTTAAATGACACCAACACAAACATTAAATACCTTAACAAAAACCTGCCTTAACAATGACAATAGAAACGGCAACCGCTACGCCTAAGGGGCAAGAAAAGGGCGAACAACTCAACTTCTTAGAAATGATACCACCGGAAACCCATGCAAAAAATGACGACAATCGTCAACTTTCAATAGCAGACAATATTGAGAACGCCTTAAAAGAACAATACTTAAAACAGCAAAAACTTGCCAGGCGAATTTTAATGAAAGCAATACCAAACTACACAACGCTTAACATAAACCTATTATCAAAGGTAGTGCAAGACGAACTGAGACTGACGTATGATGAGAATGCAACCATAAATCAGGCAAGAGACTACATAAACGGAACACAACTGACATTAGAAATGTATCCCCTAATCCAGAAAATAGAGCCACAGATACGCACATTTTCTTACGCACGCTAGGAAACACCATCAATTACCAAATAATAGGTGATTCAATACCAAAAATTACCACAAGCCAATAAATACCCCGCCAAAGAATCGCCTGATAACGCTTCATTCTTTTTCAAGAACATAAACAAAACACTGCGAAAATAATAGCAAATCTCATTAATTTATGAACAATTTGTGAGATTTACTAAATAGCAAATCGCATGGTAAAATTTCAATTATTAATGCGATTTGCTATAACAAAACTCGCCTGCCCAGAGCCATCTTTCAGACAAAAACAGCGGCATTAACAAGATTTATAAGAATACAGGAACTGCTAAAAGACATGGCTGAAATAAGATTTGAAGAACTGCAATTTGAAGAGAATGGAGAGAGGGTAATTGTAACCTTTCTTGAGAATTTTTACTTTGAAACAGACACCGCAATTCTAAAAGAAGCCGGAATTGATTTGGTTTTGGTTGGAGACTCCGTTGGAAACGTTCTGCTTGGGCACAAGAACACTTTGCCTGTGACAATGAGTGACATGCTGCACCATACAAGTGCTGTTTGCCGTGCAGGCCTTTTTGTTCCGGTTATTGGAGATATGCCTAACGGCTCTTATTCAACTCCGCAAACTGCTCTGCGGAATGCAAAAAAATTTTTGGCAGCAGGCGCAGGCGCGCTTAAAGTTGAGGGTGCGGTTATTAAAGTTGTAAAAAAACTAGTGCAAAACAGTGTCCCGGTAATGGGCCATGTTGGCTTAACGCCGCAGACCATTTTGGACTGGAAAGTGCAGGGAAAAGACGAGCAGGGAGCAAAAAAAATTTTGCAAGACGCAATTGCGCTTGATGAGGCAGGCTGTTTTTCAATAGTAATTGAATCAGTGCCTGCCGGCCTTGCAAAAAAAATAACAGAATCAGTAAAAGCGCCAACAATCGGCATCGGCGCCGGACCGCACTGTGACGGACAAGTACTTGTGATAAACGACTTGTTGGGCTTTAATGCTGGCGATTTCAAACCGCGCTTTGTAAAACAGT
>JACPBT010000107.1 GCA_016180145.1 Candidatus Woesearchaeota archaeon
TTTGCTTCTGCTTCTGAAAGTTCATTAAGCCACTTCTGCTGCTTTAGGCGTGCTAATCTTGCAATGCCGTTCTGTTCCAATTCGGCCCAGTCTGCTATCTTGTGAGCGTATTTCAGGTCTTTAACCAGTCCTGCGACCTCACCACTGAACTTCTGGGTAATTTTGGTTAGCGTGGCAGCGAGTTTGAGGCTTTTACCTGTTTTTCCGAGAAGGACACCGCTCTTGAGGAATTTGAGAATTGCGCCAACGCCTGTAAGTGCGGCTAATACTTGTTCGGCTATGTATCCTTCAATAAAGCCGGTGAAGAATCCAAGTTGGAAAGTATGATAAGCTTCAGGATTATCAAACCTGTCATGCCTGAACAGGTTAACACCCCGCCCTTTTTCAAGAATGCCTCTAAGCATGCTCATAAAAGCCATTCCAGCACCGCTCCAGAAATGTGCGAGTTTCATTTCCTTCAAGAAGCTTATAGTTTCGGTAGCTGCTCTGAAGGGATGGCTTCCAACATGCCAGATGCCTTCAATCAGTTCCCAAACTCCTACAACATCATCCTTCACTCCAGAACCGGCACCATAAAGAACGCCTATGAACTCACCCACACACACCGCACCTATGATTATAACTGCTGTTGAGGAAGTATCGTAATCAGTAAAGGTAAGCAGCACACCACTGCCGGTTTCAAGGTAGCCCAGGCTTTCTGAAGACTCAAGCCCCTGCATAAGCGTGGGAACGCTTTTAGCTTCTATCCTGCCATTCAGACTGGCAGCTTTCAACGCAGAAACAACCACCACAGGCTCTGATTCAAGACTGGCTGAAAGCACTTTCGTATTATTCAAAGCATTCACAACCAACACGTCACCCTGAAGGAGGTCATCCCTGTTATCCCAAACCACCTTAGCCAACCCCGGAATATCACTACAACTTTTAGGATAATCAAACGAGAAGAACGCAGACATGTAACTGCTGGAAGCATCTTTCGGATTTGTCCCAAGAAGCTTCTCATCAGCATCACTGCTGCCATCACCATCAGTGTCCACGCTTTCATCACAATCACATTTGAAAGCTACAAAAGAATTACTGCTCACTTTAACACTCTGCTCACTGCAAAAACTCGAGTCAGGACACTCAGCCTTAAAATACCTCACACCCTGACTGGCAGGAAAACTCACTTTGCCATTCCCATCAGTCATACCTTTCTCCACGCCATCAACACTCACACCAACACCCGGAATAGGCTCAAGGGTCGTTGCCAACGGAGCAGCACAGTCAACCTCACACGTCCCAAAACTCTCACCCTCTGCGCACACTCCATTACCACAATACTCAGGCACAACCGCCAAGCAGCCATCAAAACCATCACTTATCGGAGCGGGATAAGACTGCTCACAGAACGGGTGAGAAGAAGGACAATCCTTACTCCAGTCACAATCACAACCGGCACCACTACCATCAGGCAAGGCACACTTCACAGGCTCAACAGAAGCATGACAAGTATCATCCAAATTCCAGTAGTGAGGGTAATCTTTCATACAACACTTCAGCACAGCGCCCACACAAACACCAACAGCATCAGCATCCTTACACGACTTCTTCACACCATTACAGTCATAAACGGGCTTTGAGGAGGAAACAGTGAAGCTCCATGATTGTTGATTATTGCTCGGGTCGGCATCAACAGGGCCTATAAGCTCCACATCAGCCGTGGCAGTGTATGAGCCGGCAGCAAGCTTTACATTGCCTGTGCAAGTATACGACTTGCCTGAATACAGCCACGCACCCTCTCCCTCATCCAAAGGACTGAAGTCGCAAAACCTTAAAAAGCTACCACCATCAATTTTGCTATCAGCAAACAATGATGCATCAATAGAATCACCCTTATTCTCAACAACCCATTTCAAATCAAAAGCAGAAGCGTCATTAACAGAAGCAGGCACAGTGTAAATCTGGCTCACAGCCAAATCATACTTGGCAACGTGCTTGACATCCACACTTATCTGCTTTGCATTATTACCTTCATTCGTTTCAGAAATCTTACCCTCATCATCCACAACAAACTTAATCGTGTGCAAACCAGCCTTAAAACTATTCCCGCCCAAATCAGACTGATATTCCTTGCCAGCAATCGCACCCTCATTGAAGTCAGGAGTGAAAGGCCACTTCACCCCGTCAAAATAGAACGCACCAGAGAAAGGCACCTTCAAATCATGCTTACCCACATTCTTAACCTTAACTACAATAGTAAAAGTGGAAGCATCATCAGG
>JACPBT010000051.1 GCA_016180145.1 Candidatus Woesearchaeota archaeon
CCTGCAGAAGCAGAAGCAGAAGCGCCTGCAGTGTCAAAAGCCTTTGCCACAAAAGTATAAACAGCATCAAAAGCATCTGGAACAGCAACAATGAAACTCTTAGTGCAGCTAAGAACACTGCCACAGGACTGGGAAGATATAACTGAACTATCCTTTGAAATCTCAATCTTATCAACACCAACATCATCAGTAGCTGTAACAGAAAGCACAACATTAGCGCCCTTATCAGCAGACGAAGGAACAACAAAAGATGCTATTACCGGAGCGGCATTTGAAGGAGCTGGAGACGGCGCAGGGGACGGAGCCGGAGCAGGGGACGGAGTAAATGTGAAATCAGCGCAGGAGACGTCACCCCAGCGCAGGTCATCGCCACAAAAAGAAACAGCCTGAATTCCGCCACAGCCGTAGCTCAAAGCATCAGAAGAGCTTAACCTCCTTTCCTGATTTACAAAATTACACTGACTGCCTACAAACCCAGTGTTGCCTGACTTTGCAACAGGCTCAGAAGCGCCACCGAGGGCGTCAATCGCTATAGCTGTAAAAGAGTAATCAGTATTTGGAGTGGAAGGCGCATCAAGAAGAAAGGGAATAGTGCAAGAGCGGCTTGAGGACAGAAAACCCTCAGTGCCGCAGAGCGCATCCTTTTTCAGCTTCCCATCCTGCCAAATCTGAATTTCCTTAACCCCATCGCTGTCAGAAGCGGCAACAGTAACCCACATAGAAGAGCCTGCCCTGGCAACAAGAGGAACTATGAGAGAGTCTATAACAGGAATGGGGTTAACAGGAAGCACAAAATCGTCACCAACAGGAAGCACACCCTCAGAAGGCGGCAAAAACTCATCATCAGGCAAAATCCCCTCAGCAGGGGGCACAAAATCATCACCAACAGGAACCACAACATCAGAATAATCCTGCGCAAAAGCAGAAGAAACAAGCAAAAGAGAGAAAACTAACAAAAACGAGACAAACAAGCCAAAGATTTTATGCTGAAACATGCCTCTTACCACCAACCTAATTAATGATAATTCAAGGGAGGATTAACCTTAACAGATGACCTTCCCAAAAGATTAGCGACTGCCTCACGCTTCACAGCATCCGCCAATGAGCGAAGCTGGTCAACATTGCTCGGCTTGTGAGCAGTTAACCCTACAAGGTAGTCGGTAACGCCCCGTGAATCAATACAACTATACGTTGCGTCACGCTTGGACTCGCCTGAAGGAATCTTAGCGCCAACAGCATTGGCAATTTCCTCAAGCTGCGAACGACTGGCAACCTGAAAGTGCTGGGCGGCAGTGTAAGTGATTTTGCGGTCAGCGCCAACTGTTCCAACAGCAAAAGTAACCTTATTGCAATCATTGACAGAATAAAACAGCACACGCCTTACAACATTATCGGGCAGCGAATTAAAACTATCCAAGTATTGCTTAGCCGCCTGAGCAGTAACTGAATCAGCAGGAGTTACAACCTTGACAGGAGTAGGCGTAGGAGTATACGTAGCTGTAACTGTTGGAGATACAGAGGCTGTGGCAGTAGCTGTGGGGGTAGGAGTTTTAGTAGCAGTAGGCGAAACTGTGATTGTTGGAGTTGGCGTAGCTGGTGTTGAAATTCCTGCTGGAAGGCAAACAAAATTAACATTGCTGTGACTAATAAAGTTAGCAGTATCTGTAATGCTCAGAGGAGGGTTGTTACAATCAATGAGAACATTATAAGGTACAGGAGCAGGTTTAGGAGTTGACGTGGGCGTCAAAAGAGAGTTGAAAGAGTTTGAAAGATAAGTCACAGTAGAAGAAAGACTGCGGAGGTTGTCATCAACCTGCGTTATGCGATTATTTGCAGAAGTATCAGCCTTGTTAATACGGTTAGTTAAATCACTTTGAAGGGCGTTGTTACTATCTGTTACCTGCTGTTGTGCAGAAGCAACACCGGTGTCAATACGGTCAGTTAAATCATCCCGAAGGGCATTGTTAGCTTCAGCGGCTTCTTTTTTGGCCTGACTTGTTTCCTCACGGGCAGTATTAGAATTTACGGCTGCATAAGAGGCAATGCCGAGAGCGCCAACAACAGCAGCGCCACCAACGATATAAGCAATACTTTTTAGACGAGCTTTTGCAGCAGCCACTACAGCAGGACTTGGATTTGCAGCCATTTTATCACCCACTAAAGTTTAAAACCGTATGCGAAGGAAGCGGTAATGATAAGGGCTATAAAAAGTTTTCGTTTTGTTACTATTAAGGAATAGAAAAACAGAGGGAAAAAGTGCGCAAGGCGGCAACTTATTTTATTCGCGCAGATTCTTCCCCTTCATAATTCAGGACTGAATCGTTATTGACAATAGCTGCCAAAGCCGGTGACTTGTAAGGGTCGTCAGAGAATACAAGGTCAAGAATAAGCTTAGCTGCATGCTCATGTGCCTTATCTATTGCTTCCTTCACTGTCCTACCTTTGATGAGTTCTTCAGCAACCAAGTTTGAGTTTGCCATAATCGGCTTTGTTAGCGGGTCGTTAAGCGGTCTGCTCGCCATTTCATTCAAGCTTGCAATCCAGAATTTCTTTTCATAACCCACAAAAGCTTTACAACCTTTCCTTACCGCTTCTTTTCCAAGCTCTTGCAGGCAGTCACAGGCACGGGCAAAAACAACCATTTCCTTAAACGCATCAGCATCTTTCAATGTGATTACTTCTTCCCACTTATTGCCGAACATTGCTGAAGCTGAACCGTGACCGTTAAAGAAGAAAAAACTCGGCTTTCTTGTTGATATCCTGCCCCGAATATTATCTTTTGTGACCTTATCCCCTTCAAGGCTAATCACCTTTAAACTCTTGGCTTCCGCAAGCTTAATTAATGGACTTGTCCAGTGATAAAGGCAGGAAGTTACACGGTCATGATTTGTTCGGACAGCAAGCATATTTTCAACCCTATGCAGCGATAGTTGTCATTTTTCTTATGAAATTAAGCTGCATATCAATGGCAGCTTTTCCCACAGAAGTGCCTTTTTCAACCTCATGCATAAGCTGGTCACGGCTAAACGTGCCATGCTCACCAATTGAGAAAGTAACATTAGGCGGAATTGCCTGCAATCTTTTCAACACAATATTCTTGACCTCATCACTGTAGTCAGCCCCCATTTACAGCACCCCTATCTTTTGCAACTGACGCAAGATAACTTTTGCCTTTTCAGTGTCATGCTCAATTTCAGCCTTGCAAGCAGCCCACGAAAAAGGGTCATTATCAACAACAGCAACTATTTCCACACGCAAAGGAGAAGGAATGTTTGCATAAACCTTCAAAAACTTGGCTTTCAGCATTTCGTAATCCGCAGTCTGCTCCATCTCGTTTACCTCACATAACCGGTATGCTGCTGAGCATTTAAACTTTAGCCCAAAGCACCTTTTCTGCCCATTTACTCTTAAACTTGGAATTTAAAAAATATGCTGTTCATAGCGGTGTTGCCCGCTACTAATACCCGCAGATGCAACAATGCGGCACACATAAACCAATATATAATAGGGCGGGTTTGCTTTTGAGCAATGAGCAAGGTAACAATCATAGGAGCAGGCCCTGCTGGAAATTATACTGCATACCTGCTGGCGAAATCGGGAAATGACGTATCAGTATATGAGGAGCATTCTACAATTGGCGAGCCGTGGGCATGTACAGGCGTAATAACAGAAGACGTAATGGCAAGGAATGTAAAACTGCCTGAAGATGTAATAGTGAACAGGATAAGAAAAGCACGGATAACAGCGCCAGACGGCAATTCGGTGGAAGTAAGCCTGAAGAATAACATAGTAGTGGACAGGGCAAAACTGGACCAGCACCTTGCAGAAATGGCAAAGAAAGAAGGGGCCAAGTATTACGTCAGCCACAGATTCATGGCAATAGAGGGAAATGCCGACAGGGTAACAGCCAGAATAAGAAACAAAAACATAAACAAGGAAACAAGCGAGGAAAGCGACTGGCTCATTGGATGCGATGGGCCAAGAAGCGAGACGGCAAAGCAGGCAGGAATATTCGGAGACAGGAAGTTTTATGTCGGGCTGCAGGCAACAGCAAAAATAGAAAATGACAACATCATAGATTTCTACCCCTCAGAAAAAGGGATAGCATGGAAAGTGCCTGAAAACAGCAAAACAGTCCGGGCAGGAATAGCGGCAGAGCAAAACGCAAGAAGCTACTTTAATGAGTTCATGACAACAACTTTGGGAAAGGACTACGAGCAAAAAATAATTGGACACCAGGCAGGGCCAATACCCCTCTACAACCCGAAACTGAAAACGCAAAAAGGAATAGTGCTTCTTGTCGGGGATGCAGCAACAATGGTAAAAGCGCCGACACTCGGAGGAATAAACCAAAGCATAATAGCAGCAACAGCAGCAGCAGAAGCAAAAACTCTGGAAAGAGAAGCTTGGCAGGGACTTATGGCTATCCCTTATGATGAGAAAAACAATGAACAAATTCACAGACAGCGACTACAACAAACTCGTCAGCATATTCGGCAAAGAAAAAAACAGGAAAATACTTGAGCAGTTTGACAGGGACGAACCAAGAAAATTCGCGCTAAAACTGATAATGCAGGAGCCGAGACTGCTGATGATGGCGGGGAAGATGATTTTCTGAAGCAAAAACCGCTTTCAATAACTTTATAAATAATCTGCATGCACTCCAAAACGTATGGAAGAAACCAAGGCAGAGGAGAAGGACTGGGGAGAAAACATAAAGGTTGCCGAAGAAAAAAAGGAAGAAAAGGACATAGAGATAGACTTCGGCAAGATAACAGGGATATTCAAAAAGAAAAAGCAGCCTGAGGGAAAGCAGACTGCAACGCATGAAGCGCCCAAGCACGAAACAAAACAGGAAAGCGGGGAAAAAAGCGGGGATGAAGAAATAGACCTCGGAAAAATAGCCAAAATCTTCAAAGGCGGAAGCAAAAAAGAGACTAAAGAAGTCCAGCACGAAGCAGGGAAGGAGGAAGAGCTGAGCCTTGACCTCAAAAAAACATTCTCAAAAGCAAAAGGCATAATAAAAGGGCTAAAGGGAGCGCAGACGGGGCAGGCAGGCGAAGAAGGAGTGGAGATTGCCTCTGCAGTAAGCTTCATGAAAAATCACTACAGCGCAATACTGATTGCCATTGCCATAATCGTGAGCGTAGGCATAGGATTCAGCATAAGAATGCAGGCAGGCGACCTGAAATTCACAGACACATGGGCAAAAAACACAATAGACCAGGCCATAAGCTCAGACATATCAGCATACATAGGACAAAGCTACCCAAACCTGCCTGAAAAGAACAGAAACGCACTAATTTCAGAAGAGCTTGGAAAATCGCAAAAGGCAGGAAACTACCAATTCAAAACAGGACAATTTGCAGGGCAGACCATAAACATAAAACAACAGACAGAAGCAACCTCAACACAATTCAAGACATTCTTTGAGGATGAAAAAGGAAGAAACTACATGCCGGACATAGACCCATACTACTGGCTCAGATACGCAAAAAATATAGAAGAACACGGCTATGCCGGAGATGAGCTGACGCAAGAAGGAAGGCAGCTTGACAACCACCAGTTTGCGCCAACCGGAAGGGAAATAGACCCGCAGGACACATTCTACCCCAAATCAATAGTATACTTCCACAGCATTGCAAAAATTTTCGGGCCGCTATTCGGGGCAGACACAGAACTGATAAGAGTGCTGATGTTTTACCCTGTGTTCCTGTCAGCCATAATAACAATCCTCGTATTCCTGATTGCAAGAAGAATAGCAGGGAACATAGCAGCCTTCTTCGCAGCGACAATGGTTGGAGTGCATGGCGCACTGATGAACAGGACACTATTCGGGCATGGCGATTCAGATGCGCTTGTAGTCCTATTCTCAGTGCTGGTGCTATGGCTGTTCATTGAAGCATTCAACGCAAAGAAAACAAGGCTCACCATACTGTTCGGAGCGCTTTCAGGAGCGGCAACAGGGCTATACAGCCTTGCATGGGGCGGATGGTGGTGGATATTTGACTTTGTCATGGCAGCAGCGGCAGGGACAACAGCTATCTTCATAGCTTACGAAGCATTCCTGAAAATAATAAACCGGCAAAAAATACAAAAAGCGGCAATAACCAGCCTGAAGGACAAGGCTGCCATAAAGGCAATAACAGCAACAGCAGCATACTTCGCAGCAACAGGCATATTCATAACACTCTTCTCCGGATTCAAAACATTCCTGTTCACGCCCCTTGCATCACTCGGATTCGCAGCAATAAAAACACCAGTAATAGGAGACGCATGGCCTAATGTCCTGAGGACAGTAGCAGAGCTGAATGAAGGAACAACAGAGCAGGCAATACAGCAGCTTGGCAACTCACTATTCTACATAGCAGTAATAGGAATAATCCTGATAATACTCAGGGCAGCAATTGAAGCCATAAGAAAGGAACGCGACACACAAAAAATAATGAAGGACATATTTTACGCAGCAGTGCTAACAATATGGCTTATGGCGACACTATATTCCGTAACAAAGGGAATAAGATTTGTCCTTCTAATGGTGCCTGCATTCAGCATAGCATTCGGCGCGGTGTTTGGCATAACTGCAAGCTACGCTACGGCATGGCTGCACAAGGAATTCAAATTCAACAAAATGGCAGTAACAGCAGCCATATTGGCAGTGTTCCTCATGCTCTTCCCGGGAATAACACTGAACAGCGAAGTCGTAAAATCTTCAAAAAACATGGCACAGAACGACGCGCCGCTCGTAAACGACGCATGGTATAATGCGCTAACTGCAATAAAAGATAACTCTGACAACAAATCAATAATAACATCATGGTGGGACTTCGGACACCACTTCAAGGCAATAGCAGACAGGCCGGTAACATTTGACGGAACAACACAACTTTCGCCACAGGCGCACTGGGTAGGGAGATTCTTCAGCACAAGCGACGAAAACGAAGCAACAGGAATACTAAGAATGCTAAACTGCGGGGCAAGAAATGCAGTAGACGAAATACAGAAGAAAGAAAACGACAGCGTAAAAGCAATACTCCTCACGAAGAGAATAATACTTCAGGACAATGAAAATGCAAGGAACACGCTACTAAATGAAGGATTCTCGCCACAGCAGACAGAAGGCGTGCTTAAATACACACACTGCACGCCACCAAAGTCATTCGTAATAGCATCAGAAGACATGATAAGCAAGTCAGGAGTCTGGGCGCACTTCGGCGGATGGAACTTCACAAAAGCAGACATATGGAAAGCAACAAAAGGAATGGACAGAACAGAAGCGGTAAAATACATGAAAGGCAAGTTTTCCATGACAGAGGAGGAGGCAAACAGCCTGTTTGAGCAGATGCAGCAGATAAAAGACGACAGGGCAGCAGACGAATGGATAAGCCCGTGGCCTGGATTCTCAGCAGGAGTAAACGGATGCTCACAGGACGGCATCCTGCTAAGATGCGGAGACGGCACAAACATAAACCTTGAAACACACGAGGCATGGTATGCAACCCCGCAGGGCAACCTGCACCCGCAGTCAATAGTATACCCGACAGAAGACGGAAACATTATTGAAAAGAAATTTGACAACAACACATTACCACAGGACATATCGGTAATCCTCATACCAAACAAAAACGGCTACAACACAGTATTAGCCAGCCAGAAGCTCGCCGGAGGAATGTTCGCAAAAATGTTCTACCTTGAAGGACATGGCCTGAGCAACTTCAAACTGCTCACAAGGCAGCGCGGCCTTACAGGAACAGACATATGGGTCTGGGAAGTTAACTGGGACGGCAGCAAACAGAAAAACATAATGCCCGCACTGATAAAAAATGCAGAGGTTACACAGGGAGATGAGGTAACACTAAACTACATAGGCTACCTTGAAGACGGAACAGTATTTGACAGCTCAATAAAAGACTTCAGAAACAGACAGGTAACCAAGGACACCAAACTTGGAGACGGACAGGAATACAACCCAATAACATTCAAAACAGCCACAAATGCTGTAATACCCGGATTTGAAAAAGGCATTATGGGAGCAAAGCTGAACGAGGAAAAAACGATAACCATACCGCCGGAAGAAGGATACAACCAGCCCGGACACCCCCTATACAACAAGACACTCCACTTCAAGATAAAGGTAACTGCAATAAGATGAAAACCTTTGTCATAATACCCGCATTCAACGAAAAAAAAAACATCCTCAACGTAATTGAAGAAGCCAAAAAACACGCAAAAAACATAATCGCAATAGACGACGGCTCAAAAGACCAGACATACGAGGAAGCAAAAAAAGCAGGAATTACCGTCCTAAGGCACGCCATAAACCTCGGAAAAGGAGCTGCACTCAAAACAGGAAGCGAATACGCAATAAAAAAAGGCGCTGAAGCACTCATATACATGGACAGCGACGGACAGCACGCCCCAAAAGACATACCGCGAATAACATCCGAACTGGAAGGAAAAGACATAGTATTCACATACCGGGATTTGGGAAGCATGCACATGCCACTCGTCAAAAAAGCAGGCAACCTTTTCCTGAACACCCTGCTGAAAACACTGTTCAAAATAAGCATAAAAGACACGCAATGCGGCTACAAAGCACTCACAACAAACGCATACAAAAAACTGAAGCTGATGTCAAACGACTACAACATAGAATCAGAAATAGTGGCAAAAACAGGAAAATACGGAATGCGGCTAAGCCAGATACCAATAGAAACGGTTTACACAGACAAATACAAAGGCACAACAATACTTGACGGAATAGGCATAGCACTCAGAATGATGTGGTGGAGAACAGGGAAATAAAAAACCAAGCCATAATACCCTTTAACACCACACCGAACAAAGACATAAACACAATTTTTATAAGCAGACACGGACAAACACGATAGAATGGTGCAGGCAATACAGGCATTGGGGCTGGTGTTCAGTGCATTCATAATATACATGTCATTCCTCTACTACAAGAAAAGAGAATTCACACCAACAGAATTAGGGTTCTGGGCGCTCTTTGCAGCAGGATTCGCAACACTATCCCTGTTCCCCGCAATCCTGAACCCGGTGACAAGCACGCTAAACCTCGGAAGAAAGCTGGACCTTCTCATAATAACAGGATTCATGTTCCTGATAGCAATGACCTTCTACACATACAGAATAACAAGGCACACAGACAAAAGAATGGAAGAGCTTGTAAGAAGCCTTGCAATAGAAAAAGCAGAGAAAAAGAAATAACAACCATCGCAGGCAGCGGGGCATCACAACAAATGAACCTTCCTTCAAACAGGGGATATGCAGATTTCCTGATTCAGGTAAAGGAAAGAATAAGAAAAGCACAGTATGACGCCCTAAAAGCCGTGAATAAGGAGCTAATCAGCCTTTACTGGGATATTGGCAGCATGATTGTGGATAAGCAGGAGGAATTTGGATGGGGAAAATCCATTGTTGAAAACCTTGCCAAGGACCTGCAAAAAGAATATCCTGGCATAAAGGGGTTTTCCGTGCAAAACATCTGGTATATGAGGCAGTTTTATGTCCATTACAAGGACAATGCAAAACTCCAACCATTGGTTGGAGAAATAAGCTGGGTTAAGAATATCATGATACTGGGCAAATGCAAGGATGACTCTGAAAGGGAGTTCTATATAAGGATGACAAGGAAATTCGGCTGGACAAAAGACGTTCTTATAAACCAGATTGAAAACAAATCTTATGAGAAGCATCTCCTGAACCAGAATAATTTTGACAAAACACTACCTGAAAAATACAAAATACAGGCAAAACTTGCCGTCAAGGATGAATATACCTTTGATTTTCTTGAATTGGGTGAGGAACATTCTGAAAAGGAGCTTGAAAAGGCTTTGGCAGAAAAGATAAAGCATTTTTTGACAGAAATGGGCGGCTATTTCTGCTTTATTGGCAGCCAACACAGGATTGAGATAGAGGATGAAGAATTCTTTATAGATTTGCTGCTTTATCATAGAAAACTAAAAAGCCTTATTGCAATAGAGCTAAAAATAGGCGATTTTAAGCCAGAATACGCCGGCAAGATGCAATTTTATCTTTCTGCACT
>JACPBT010000080.1 GCA_016180145.1 Candidatus Woesearchaeota archaeon
TTTGCAGCTTATGGGTCCCGCATTAATTCGTGGCTTGCTGTTTTCAATATGCTTCCTTTCTGGCAGCTTGACGGTTTAAAGGTTTTTGGCTGGAGCAAGTGGATTTATGCTGTTGTCATGGGTGCTGCCGTCCTTTCAATGGCTCTGCCTTATGTTTTCAGGTTATTCTAAAGCATGCAGGGTAGTTTTGAGTTAGGTGCAGAAGTTCCTCGTGGTCGTTGCTGCTGAGGGCCGTCTTATTCTTAGCGGCTGCGGCATCACAATTCAGAGTAATTTCAAACAATAAGCTTTTTAAACAACCTCTGACTTTCATTTTTTGATGGCAAGCTTTAAGATTGTGATTTCCAGTCCTGAATCAGGCCTTAGTGTGCAGAGGGAGATTAAGGATGACGCTGCTAAGGGCTTTCTTGGGTTGAAGATAGGGGATGCTGTGAAGGGCGAGCTTGTTGACTTGCAGGGTTATGAATTTGTTTTGACCGGCGGTTCTGATTTCTGCGGTTTTCCCATGAGGCGTGACGTTGTTGGTGTGGGCAGGAGGAAGATTCTTGCTTACGAGGGTGTTGGCGTAAAAAGGGGAGAGAGGGGCATGCTTCAGCGCAAGACTGTCTGCGGCAATACTGTTCATGCCAAGACTGCTCAGGTTAATTTGAAGGTCATCAAGGGGGGTAAGGACAATATTTTTGCTGAGGCTGAGAAGAAGGCTTCTGAAAAGAAGGCGGAAAAGGATGCGAAGAAGTCAGGCTCAGGCAAGGCTGCCGAATCTGAGAAGACAGAAGCTGCTGCCACAGTGTAACAATTCTGAGAAAAGAAAAACATTTATATAAAGTATTAACTCCCAAGTTACTATAATGAACAAACTGGTTAAGCATGGTGGGTTGGAGTTTCTTGTTGTCAATAGCTTTAAACTTCCACCCGAAAGCAATTTTGACGCAATGGCAGCAAATGCAGTCAGGCAGGGTGAGAAGCTTCAGCGGGATTTTTATCCTCCAAAAGATGTTTTAAGGTTTGCTGACAGTGTAGGCACTGCTGAGGAGCGTGTCGGACTTGACGAGCGCCAGCCTGATTACCATCATATTTATGCGATTGATGACACCGGCAAGGTAGTGGGGATGCGTGTAACTGACGAAATTGATTTTGCCGAATTTTCAAGCATGCAAGGCAGCGCAGTGATGGAATACGTTCCTCCATTGTCGCATCACGAACCTGTGGCAGAGTCCTTATCCAGCTTTTCCCAGCACCTGTCAAAGCCTGCTTCTGCTTATTTTGCCAGATTCAGGCTGGTGGGAGAAGATGACTCTTTGGAAGCGAAGAACCTTCGCTTGATGGGCTTCAGCCCTGCAGGCAGCGCACCTATATGGGTGCCTCCGTTAAATGCCAGCACTGCCAGAGGCTATAAAATAGTCCAAAGAGAGTCCTGCTACATGTGGGCACGCTTCAGTTCTGGATTGGAGCCAAGGCTTCCGGCTGATGCTGCAATGGCGTTCTTTGAAAAGGTTGTCGTGGAAGGCTGGACTGACGAGCGTTTGGAAAAGCTTGGCTTAAAAGCAAGCGAGCTGCCTGCTGTTAAAAAGACAAGGCTGTCTGCTTACGATGCTGCTGTGAGAAACGGCGGTTATGTTTACTTCAAGTAGCGCATGGCTAAATTTATATAAGGGTGCAGGCTATTTTTCAGCATGAAAATAACAGCATTCCTCGCAGAAAAATTCAGATTGGAAGAAAAGCATGTTAAAGAGATTATTTCCTGCTGCCCTTCTGCTGTTGTTAATGTCGCGAAAACTGAACAAGAGCTTCTTAAGCTGCTCCCGGATACGGATATTCTAATCTGCAGCAATTACAGCTTCAGTGAGTCGTGGCTTGCAGTTGCAAAAAAGCTGAAGTGGATACAATCAATAGCCGCAGGCAACGAGAAGCTTATTCCCTTTCTGAAAAGCACGCAGCTCATGCTGACAGACTCCAGCGGCGTTCATGCTGAGCCGATTTCAGAGCATGTTATCGGTTATATGCTTCTGTTTGAGAGGCAGCTTTTGGCTGCTATTAAATGTCAGGAAAAGAATGAATGGGGCAGGGGTATGGCCGTTGGCGAGCTTAACGGAAAAACCGTGCTTATAGTTGGCTTTGGCGCTGTCGGCAGGGGCATTGCAAGGCTGTGCAGGTGCTTTGGCATGAGAGTTATTGCAACAAAAAGGTCTGCTTCAGCGTCTGAAGAAGGTATTGAAATTCACCAGCCGTCAGAGCTTCCAGAATTGCTGCCGCTTGCTGATTACGTTGTGCTTTCGCTTCCTGCCACTAATGAAACAAGGCGCATGTTTGGAGCAAAGGAATTTTCGCTTATGAAGTATTCGGCACATTTTATCAACATTGCAAGGGGCAGCGTTGCTGATGAGGCTGCGCTTATTGAAGCCCTGAAAGCCGGAAAAATTGCTGGCGCTGCCCTTGACGTCTTTGAACAGGAGCCACTGCCAAAAGAAAGCCCGCTGTGGGAAATGGAGAACGTGATAATCACTCCGCACAATTCAGGCATGACACCCTACTACATGGACAGAATGATTAAGATATTTTGCAGTAACCTTAATGCTTACATGGACGGCAAACCCATGCCTACGCTCGTGGACCTGAAGAAGGGATATTAGCGTGGCAGCGCCTTACTGCTTCCTGCCTAATTTTTCCAAAATTATTAGTGCCTGTCCTGAGAGCTGCTGTTCAGTTGCCTGCAAAATTGAGCGCGGGCAAGAGCTTTTTGCAGGATGTTGTGAATGACGCAGGAATTAGAGTTTATACGGCACAGGCTGATTTGGCTTGTAGCCTGTCAAATGCATTGAGTGCATTTAAGCTAAAAACGGCCACAGCTGCAAAGCAGGCCGCAACGGCCATTATGCCCCTTTATACATTCATGAGGTAGCTCAAATAACTTTATATACCTTTCAGCGTTTCATTTTCTTTGGTGATTTGAATAGCAAAAAAGCAGGCAAAAGATGAGGCAGTGGAAGCTCCTGAAGCTGCTGTAAATGCGGAAAGGAAAACCGAACCGGTTCAGCCTGAGCTTAACATCGGAATGGTCGGGCATGTTGACCACGGCAAGACTACTTTGACCCAGGCTTTGACTGGCAAGTGGACTGACACTCATTCTGAGGAGATTAAGCGCGGGATTACTATCCGTCTTGGATATGCGGACTTTACAGTTTATAAGTGCGAGAGTTGCCCTGTTCCTGATTGTTTCTCGCTTTCAGGTGTCTGTAAAAAATGCGGCAGTGCTTCTGTTGCTGTAAGGAAGGCAAGCATTGTTGATGCGCCCGGCCATGAGAGTTTGATGGCCACCATGCTTTCCGGCGCTGCCATTATTGATGGCGCCCTTCTTCTTGTTGCTGCCAATGAAGGCTGTCCGCAACCCCAGACCAGAGAGCATCTTGTCGCCTTGCAGATTATTGGGATTAAAAATGTGGTTGTTGTTCAGAGCAAGATTGATATTGTGAGTGACAAGGTTGCGAGGGAGAATTACGGACAGATTAAGGCTTTTCTTAAGGGGACGCCTTATGCAGATGCTCTGATAGTTCCCATTTCAGCACAGCGTGGTGTTAATATTGACGCGCTTCTTGCCCTGATTCAGGAGGTCATTCCTTCGCCCAAACGGGATTCAGACACCGCCCCGCTAATGCTTGTTGCCCGCTCCTTTGATGTTAATCGGCCTGGGATAGGTTATGATGCTCTTACCGGCGGTGTTCTTGGCGGCACGCTTAAACAGGGTGTTTTGGCAATTGGTGATGATATTGAGCTTCGCCCTGGCCGCATGGGTGAAAAGCATGGCAAGGCTTCATGGGAGCCGGTTTTCACTAAGATTGTTGGTTTGAAGGCTGGCGGCTCTGACGCTGCCCAGCTCTCTCCGGGCGGTTCTATTGGTGTTATGACCGGCCTCGACCCCGGTATTGTCAAGTCTGATGCTTTCGTGGGGAATATTGCAGGACATGTAGGCAAGCTTCCTCCTGTTTTGGATGAGCTTTCGCTTGATGTCAACCTGCTTGAGCGTGTTGTTGGCGCGAAAGATGAGCTTGTTGTAGCTCCAATTAAGCCAAATGAGAGTTTGATGCTTAATGTTAATTCTGCTGCCACTGTTGGAATTGTGAGTTCAATCAAGAAGGGCATGATTGTTTGCGCCCTGAAGATTCCTGTGTGCGCGGAGAAGGGCTCCCGCGTTACAATCTCACGCCTTCTCGGTTCAAGGTGGCGTCTTATTGGCTACGGGATTATTAGGTAGCCTTGTTTTTAGTCTCAGTTTTCCAGCAGGTTCCTGTTTCTTTTTTGTGCTTATTTCCTTGAGCTTTTCAAACGCAATCTGCTCAACAAATTGCATTATCTGCTCTTTTTTTTCCGCTTCTATGTTTAGGTTGCTTAAGAACTCGTCCAACCGCGTGTTTTTTCCATAGTCGTTTGCTTTTCTGCGTTTTCTTGCCATACGTGCATTTTTTCTTTTGCAAATTTATAAAAGTTTTGGGAAAACTTTTTAAATAACCGTTGGCATGCGTGTTATATGCTTCCGGTTATTGATGATAAGGTTTTGTTTGCAGTTGCTGCTGCTGTTGCCGCTTACCTTATTTTTAAGTCTGTTTCTTTTGCCGGCAGGGGAAGCCGCATTTATGAGAAGGAGCTTGATAGGATTTTGAATTCTGATGAGAACAAGGTTAAGGGCAGGTTTGAGTAGGTTTAGTGCCCTGCAAACATAATATCCATTATTTCCTTCACTGTAACGAAAACTCCTATTGCAAGCGTAAGCAATGCTCCCATGCCATTGCCCCATACTCCTTGGGTTATCATGAAAACCCCGAGCATAATTCCAATGACACTGACTATTATGAAAAATGACATGGGTTGTGGGTGCGCCTAATGTTTATTTAAAGTTTTTGCCTGCTCGGGCTTTGAAGAAAATCTTAAGCCATTCTGTGCAACTGCTGCCTTTTCACCGTCGCAACAGTTGGAAAATATCTACTTCCACTAAGCCTCTGGCGAAATAAGGATGATGGTATCACCGCGAAGGAAAACCACGCCAAGCTTTCTCACAACCTCACCGCCAACGCGCTCCTCAGCGCTCTCAAGAACAGCATTAACATGAATATCAAAAGCCCTAAGAACGCCAACATACTGCTTGTTGTTCTTAAGCTCAACAATTACGCGCTTGTTGCGCGCATTATTCAATGCATCCAAAGGACGTGAAGCTTCCACAAAAACCACCCAAAGAGTAAATTACAGGGGGTAATATATAAAGTTATTGATAATGAACTAAAGCATCAAGGCAGTGCCGAGCTGTGCGCCGTGATAAACAGGCCAGAATACAAACAGGCAATCCAAAACACTTATAAACAAGCTCTTTTTGCTCTTACCATATGCTAACACAGTCAAAAGACACGAGAAAAATATCCTCTGGAACAAGGCAGCTCCACAGAAAGAAAAGGCTGTATGAACGAGGAAACATGCCCACACTCACAAGAATAGGGGAAAGAAGAATAAAAGTTGACAGGGTAAGGGGCGGGAACACCAAAATAAGAACCCTAAAAGCCCAGACAGCCAATGTATACGACCCCGCAGACAAGAAATTCAAGAAAGCAAACATAAAGATAGTATCAAACAACCCTGCAAACAGGCACTACACGAGGTCAAACATAATGACCAAGGGAGCCATAATAGAAACAGACATCGGCAAAGCAAGAATAACAAGCAGGCCTGGACAGGACGGAATGGTAAACGCCGTTCTCATGGAAGCGGAAGCTACTTCTGAAAAGAAATAAAAACCTG
>JACPBT010000081.1 GCA_016180145.1 Candidatus Woesearchaeota archaeon
GCCATGAAGGACGAGTCAAAGGCGATACTGAAGCACTTGAAGAGAAACTGGTGAAAGCCAGTTTCTTTTTTGTTTTTTATGATTTAATTCTGCATGAAGTTCAATTTCTTTTCAAACCGGCTGTCATCATAATCAGTGAGTTTGCAATATAACCAAGCGCACTAGAATCAATCCCTGCCAAACTTCGTCGTAACGTGACAAAAGCCAGCATATTTTCGTTAATTTGTTGCATAACCCTGCGCAGGTTCTGCCGTATGAGTCTGTTTGTTCAGTTGGTGAAGGAAATAAGTTGTGGCTCCAACTACCAGAATACCGATACCTCCCAAAGATTTCATTATCGCATTAAATTGTTGTGACTCTGTCTTGTCTGATTTAAGTTGAAGCGCTGCAATCCTTTGCTCAATGCCCTTTTGTTCACTAAAAATAACGTTTAGCCCATTAGCAGCGGCACTTAGCTCATCCACTGTTGCGCAGAAACTGTTTTCCACAGTAATGGTATTGCAATAGCCTTCAGGGCTTTCAGGCACAGGCAACCCGTAGGCTTGCAGCGTGCTTGCAACAATCGGGTATTGCGTGCCTATCAGCCGTGTTAACGTATCTATGCGGGAAGTAAGCACGCCTGCACTCCGGTCAAGCTTCGCCTCTCGGACTTCTGTTTTTGATATTTCCTGTGAGATGGCTTTGGAGGGGTAAGCCGCTCCCACTGCAAAGGTGCTGCCGATAATAGCAGCCACCGCGATTACTTGAGTT
This sequence comes from Candidatus Woesearchaeota archaeon, assembly GCA_016180145.1. GTDB lineage: Archaea > Nanobdellota > Nanobdellia > Woesearchaeales > UBA10216 > JACPBT01. Next base: position 751 of record JACPBT010000081.1, read on the forward strand.
GCAATACCTGCTTTTTTTATGGTTTCTTCTTTCACATTTTGAGTGATTGTGGTGTTGTTTTTATATTTTGTGCAAAATCGTTTCGCCACCGCAAATTATTTAAACAACTCTTCCAGATTTGCCTTTGATGGAAGTCATTCTGAATGAGAAGCCTCGTATGGTTGGCGCTATTGCTGCGGAGTTTCTTATTCAGCATCTTGACACTAAGCTGATTGGCAAGATTATTGTTGACAACTCTCCCCCTCTTGTTGCCGTGCATGGCGGTAAGCTTATTGAGCCGTTCAGCATTTATTATAACAGGAAGTATAATCTGCTGATAGTTCATTCAATTATTGCTGCACCAGGCTCTGAGTGGCAGCTTGGCGATGCAGTTTCCCAGATTGCCTCCCTTCTGAAGGCTAAGGAGGTTGTCAGCCTTGAGGGCATTGCCGCCAATGAGCCTCAGGTTAATTCAAACAGCGTCTTTTACTATTCCCGCTCTGCCAAGCTGGAGAAGCTGCTTAAGGGTGCGGGCGTTAAGAAGCTTAATGAGGGCATTATCATGGGAACAACCTCCAGCCTTATTGTTAAGGGCAGCGCTCTTCCGATTACCTGCATTTTTGCCGAAACTCAGTCTAATCTCCCTGACAGCAAGGCTGCTGCTGAGCTTATCAAGGCTCTTGATACAATTTTCGGGCTTAACATTGATTACAAGCCGCTGCTTAAGATTGCAGCACAGTTTGAGGATAAGTTCAGGGATATCATGCAGCAGAGTGAGAAGGCTAAGGACTTGCAGACAAAGAAGCAGATGAACTATGTTGGATGATTTAGAAAGCGACATAAGTTTTGCATATATTCGCTTTCTAAAGTGTCAGAATTTTCCATCAGTCCTATGACTGATGGCAAGCTTCGCTTGCCTGTTGCTTAATCTGATAAAGAAAGTTCTGAGCACTAAGAACCACCCGTCACTATCTTCGCAGAGTAATCCCCCGTTTATGACGGGTGGTTCTTTAGTTCAGAAGACAAAACAAGAATATTCTGTCCAAAAACCCGCAGGAGTGTTAGCGACTGCGGGTCCCGAACCACAAGTGAGGATACTTTTGTCTTCTGTTAATTTGCAAACGGATTTATCGCTTTTATCCCCTCAATCTTTTCAAAGCTTTTGTCTTCTGTGTAAATTGTGGTTATGCCGTGTTCTTTCATTGTAGCGGCTATTAGACAATCCCAGTAACTGGCGTTTTCGCTTTTTTTAATCTTTATTGCATTGATTATAGTGGAGGGTTTTACCTCAAACACTGTAAAATGAGGTGTCGTGAAAATGTCTTTGATGATAGCTTCTGCGGATTCAACATCAAGTGCATTTGTCACAACGGTTTTCTTCTTTTCTGCAGTTAGGTTAACGAACAGTTCAGACAAAATTTGTATTGATATTGCTGGGTTAATGGTGCAGTTCATGATATCTTCAAGAAACTCATAAGCCAACTCATGCCTAAGTTCGTAAGATTCCTCAAACATATAGACAAGAAGGTTTGTGTCTATCATGCAAAGGGGTTTATCTGTCATACAATTCTTCCCTGTTGAATCCTTTGGGCCACACGCCAAGCTTATAGCCTTTTCTTGCCCTCGCTAAAAGCCGCTGTCCAGCTGCGTCCTGTTCTTTATTCTGGATGATAACTCGCATACCATCCGTAATCGCATCTCCAAGAAAGCCCTTTTTACTGTTATATTCTTCAGCAGCGAGCTTTCTGAATTTCTGATAAACTTCATCATCCACATTTACAGTGATAGTTGCCATAAAGCAACCTTCACAACAGGAAGTATTTAATCTTTTCCATTTTGTAAATACATCAGTTGAAACTTATTTAAGCCAAACCCCTCACTTTCCAGCATAGTGCCTAAGCTTTCGCCGGTTGCAGCTCCTGTTGAAACAGTCTGCTAACATTTAGTAGCGGACAAAAGTAATAGGACATAATTAGCCGCTACTAAATTGAAAACGACATACAAGATGTATCAAAACTTATGTCGTTTTCTAATTTACGCATTTTTGGGCATAAAAAACAGCCGTAGCTGACATAAATCAAATACGCCAATTATTGTAATAAATAATTAAAGATTGTAGTAACAAAATATACTAAAAGTAATGATGATTTATTAAAACATTTAATATAACAAAGCAAGTAAAAGGTGTAATAAATTATTAAAACATATAAAAGCGATAACAACCCGGTTTCAAATAACTTTTTAAATAAGTAAAGAACACCACTACCAAGTTACTATGAAAAATAACAGATTGTCTGGTCTGGAATTCAGGAGGAAAACACTCAATTCTTTTGTCAGCCTGAGGGGCGATGTTGACGGGTTCAAGGCGAGCATGAATGACTGGATTTTATTTCTTAACAGGGAGGTTCGTGTGGTGAAGGATGAGAACCGTTCTCTTCAGAAGCGCATTTCAGAGCTTGAGATTGAGCGCAGGGTAAGGCTTTAATATTTGCTTTGATTTCTTGGTTGTATGAAAGCTATTGCGGTTTATGATGATAAGTGCAGGGTGTGCACTGCGTTCAGCAGTTTTGGCCGCAACATCCTGCCTCTTGGCTACAGCACTGAGTCTGCCCGCCAACTTATGAGAGCGCAGTTTGGCAGGGATTACGGCTTTGTTCTGATGCTCTTTACAAGGAATAAGGTTTATTGGGGTAGTGAAGCTGCTGCCATGATTGCTGCAAGCGGCTATTCCCTGAGCCGGCTTAGTGGCGTAGTTCACAGGATATATCCCTTGATAGTTGCTGTGCTTAACGTGCTTTTGCGCCGAAAAACCCTCCCACACCCGCCCAGACTGGGCAAAAAGAGTCTCCTACCTGACGGCAACATGCGCCTGACGCCAGCAGCTAAAAAACGGTTTGACGATTTAATGGCGAGTTGGCAGGCACAAACAATATAAAGTTCATCCGCTTTCCAGTAACAAATGACAGGAGGGAAAGAAAGTCTGGAAAAAATTGTCAGTAAGATTGAAGTTGCTGCAGGTGTTGGTTTTTTAGGGCTTGGTTTTGCAGGCGTGGGAATTGCATCTTATCTCGTTTACTCAGCTCCTGATATTGTGCCTTATTCTAAGTTTGATGACATGGCAAGGAGTTTCGTTCTTAATACTGCTATAATAGGAAGCACGCTCGGTTGGATGGCTGGAATTTACTTAATGGTTAATGGAATGGACAGGTTGAAAGTTTATAAAGAGGAAAGACAGGGACAGGCTGAGTATAGGGGACACAACAACGTAAATGGTGCAAAATGAGCATATCACAAAAAGTGCTGGACTATGCTGTTTATCCTGTTGTTGCCCTTACCCCCGGAAGGGTTCAGCCGTGGCTTTTCAGCAGGCTGCCTCATGCAACTGATTGGGCCAGAACGCAGGATTACCGGCTTACCGAAGGGGAAAGCTTGGATAAGGCAGTAGCGGTTGAGGCAGCTGCACGTTACACTAGGATTTCGGGGATGTATGAAGGACTACTATCTATCGCCGCCCCTTTTGTATACATTGCAGTTGCAGCGGAAAGCGACCCCAACACATTTGATCCTGACATGTTTGGTAGGGTAGCAGCAGGCACAACAATAAGCTTATTGGTGGATGCACACGCAAGGGTATGGGATGCGTGGCATCACAAGAAAGCTACAGGTGCTATTGAAGGGCTTCTCAGTTATACGCACTGCCTCAGACGTATGCTCTCTACCCGCCACCCCGCTTAAGAGCTGCCCTCCCTCTCAACTGAAAAAGCGTAAGTTTTGCTGTTTTCGGCCTGCTCCCATGCACATTTTAAGGAGTTGCATGGTTTCTCAATATAAAACTGTAGGGAAAGCAGTCAAAAAGCGCCAAAATGATTCGTCTAATGAGCCCAGTTATGCGTGGTTTGTCACTCCCTAAATTCTTATGATTTGGTGACAAAGTAAGGCTGAGGCTGCTGCTGAAACTGCCCGAAACAACTGCGTAGCCACATAACGCAGTATTATGCGTCCTGCTTCCTGAAGGCAGGTCAGTTCGGCTGCCCCCACTCATTAGTCTTGGTCGCTGTGCCCCTAGCAACAGCGGGGTGCGCATAAAAAACATTAGGCTTGCTTCCTTCGCAAGGAAAGGGAGCTGGTTTTTCGTTAAGTCGTTTATGCGCAAGCGACCAAAAAACTTAGGGCAAAATTTTTAAATAGTGGCCCTAACAAGTGTGAGATTATGCCTGAAGATTCTAAATCTATGAGTATGGCAAAGAAGCTTGCCCCAAAAGTCGTGATTGCAGGATTAATTATTATGGTGCTTTCCTTTGTCAGTTGCAGCGCTTTCGTGTCTAAAAACTGTCCTTTCCCAGATGGTGGTAACTGCCCAGAAGTTGCTGGTATCAATTCAGTATTACTTTTTATTGTTGCGTTTTTTATAGGGTTAGTCCTGATGTTCTGTGCAATTCTTCTTGGAGCTGTAGCTGCATTCCAAAAACATTGAACTAGCCCTACACCGCAAGCCTAGATCTTAGATAAAAATCCTTCGGGGGCATAGTTCGCCTAATGTATATTATAAGAAGTTTATCAAGAAAATTACGTTCAATTGCGGATTTGTGTCAGTCGTTACTTACGTGCATAAAGCTTGGAGTTGGACATGTAACGTGTAGTGCCGTCCGTCATGGGCACCGTTACTAATGTAGCTTCATAAAAATCACCAGTAAGCCACTGAGTAACTGAGGGAGCCATATGCCAGTATTTTTCAGTAATAGAGGTTAAAACATGTTTAGCATGGGTATCATCTGGAGCTAACCCCATTTTAACTATGCGATCCAATGTTTGCCTTTCAGTTAAGGAGTGCTTAAAGCCGCTGAAAAAGCGTTGAGCCCCTTTCTCACAGGCTCTTTCCAGTGTTAGATTCGTGTCACCACGTATGATACGGCTAAAATCAACAGTTTTGGTTTGTTCCATAAGATATGGTAAGTGGACTTAGTTTTTAAATGTTTTGTAAACCCACCGTTTTCTGCTTCTTTTACCTTTTAGCAAGGGTTGGGACTGCTGTTTTGGTGCTTTGTTGGGCTTTTGACTGCTAAACTGTTATAACTATCTTGTTCCTGCCTTCAGGATGCACCGTAACTGTCTGGCCTTTCTGGAGGTTGACAAACTCCGCAACCTTCTTGCTGATGCGAATGTCCAGAGAGTCGCCTGACGCGCCAACCGTTGTGCTGGCTGCAAGGCCGTATAAGCCCTTCTCCTTGGCAGCTTCGTCTATCTTGGCAGAAGTTTCTTCTGTGAACACTTCCTCACCGCACTTGGAACACACTTCAGCCGGAAACTTTCCCAAACTAACGCCAAACATGCTGAAATCATTTTCAACCAGCTTTCCACCGCACTCATCACACTTATCCTGTATCATTTCACCATCACCGTTTTGACCTTGTAAAATCAGGCTTGAGTGTTCTTAAAAAGTATCGCTCTGCACCCTTCTGCGCCTCCTCAAATGCCTGTAAGCGTAGTAGGCAACAGCAGCAACCAGCAGGGCTACTGCCAGAACATCCAGCTGCCTGCTGTATTGGTGGACAAGTTCCCACCTTTCCCTTAATTGCATCCCCACCCACAGCAGAAAGCTGTTCCATGCTGTTGCACCGACGGCGGTGAATAGGATGAAGCGCTTTAGGTCCATCCTCGCAAGCCCTGCAGGGATTGATATCAAATGACGGACAACCGGAATAAAGCGGCTGATGAGGATTGTTATGCTTCCGTGCTTCCTGAACCATCCTTCTGTCCATTCAAGCTCTTCTTTATTAAGGAGGACAAACCTGCCGAACTTGTGAATAAGCTCTTTCCCGCCTGAATATGCTATGAAGTATGAGATTATGGAGCCTGTAACTGATGCAAGGCTGCTTACCGTGATTACAATCCATAAATTAAGCTTGCCGTCGGCAACAAGGAAGCCTGCAAATGGCATTACAAGCTCTGAAGGGACAGGGAAAACCATGCTTTCCAGAACCATCAGGATGAAAATGCCAGGGTATCCTCCTGCAGCGACAATTGCAGCAAAAAATCCGCTCAGCCGTTCAAAAATCATGCTTCAATCTCTTTGCTCAGATATTTAAAAGTTTGTTTACAGCCGGTTTTTTATTCTCAAAAAAACGCCAGATTTATATAGTAGTAACTCAAGTAGCCATAAAAACCCATAAGAGGTGGAAAATAATGGCAGAAGACCAGATAGGAAAAATAGCAAATTGGATTGTTTTGGTTGGTGCCCTTAACTGGGGCGTAGCTGGTGTTGGCGGGCTTATTGGTAACGCCACTCTGGGCAAAGGCGTAGTAAACCTTGCTCTCGGAAGCATTCCTATGGTTGAGAATGTTGTTTATATTGTAGTGGGGCTCAGTGCATTGTGGGCGCTCAAGGGAATGTTCATGAAGTAAGCATTTTTTAGTTCTTTATTTTTTTATTTTTCATTAGATAAAAGATGTAACTCTATCGTGCTATGATAACAAATATATACTGATAGATTCGTATAAAGTTTATGCTTGAGCATCTTGAGACTGAGTTAAAGCTTCGCGGCTTCAGCGACAGGACTGTTAAGGCGTATATGATTCACAACGCAAAGTTTCTTGAGTTTTCAAAAAAAGAGCTTCAAAGCATATCAGAAGATGACATTAAGCGCTATCTTGGCTATCTGATTTCTGACAAAAAGGCGTCTCCGAGGACTGTTGCGCTTGTTAAGGCTGCCCTGCGTTTTAATTATGATGAGGTTATGAAGCGGGGAATTGTAACCATAAAGACTCCAAAAATCAGCCAGCATCTTCCGACAGTTCTGTCAAAAAGCGAGGTAAAAAGTCTAATCAACGCTGCAAAGGCAGCCAAAAGCAAACTGATGATAATGTGCCTTTATTCTTCAGGCTTAAGGATTTCAGAATGTATAAAGCTGCGCCTTGGCGACCTTGAACTGGATGAAAGAATAGGCTGGGTTAGGGGGGGCAAGGGCAATAAGGACCGCCTTATTATTCTCTCAGAAAGCCTTGTAAAAGCAGTCAGGGAGTATATTGGAAGGGAAAATGCAGTCAGCTACCTCTTTACAAACAGGAAAGGCTCTCCTCTTTCAGCGAGAAACGTGCAGAAGATAGTTGAAAGGGCTGCAAGAAAGGCAGGCATTGCGAAGAAAGTCAGCCCTCACACCCTCCGCCATTCATTTGCAACCCATCTTCTTGAGTCAGGCACTGACATCAGGAAGATTCAGGAGCTTCTCGGGCATTCCAACCTGCAGACAACACAGATTTATACCAAAGTGTCGACGGAAGAGTTGAAAAAAGTTAAAAGCCCCCTTGATTCTCTGTCTTTGTAATACGCAAAAACATTTAAGTTTTTATTAAAACATATAGTGATATTAATATCGTAAGTTATAATCATTTATCAAATATTATTATCAGAAATTTTGTTAAAAGATTTAATAAAAAACAAAGAAAGATACAAAAACCGGTCACAATATTGAAGCATAAAACCTTTAAAACGCGTAAAGCTGAAAAGTGAGAGTTAGAAGAGGATATGCTTTTATAGCCAACTGCCCTGATTTATAGAATAGTCCGGCAATTGGCATGAAATGCGCATGTTTTTTTACATTAAAGAAGGCAAAGCTTAACTTTTCTTGGAATGCGTTTAAGGACTCAAAAATCATTTAGGCACCATGTCGTAAATGATAAAAAGTGAGTGCAGTTTACCTGTTTTGTCTGCCAAATAAAAATCCGAACCGCAGAAAGCGGCAGGTATTTGTTTAAGCATTAAATGGGACAACACGACACGGCAGAGCTGTTGAGTATGAAACCCATTTGAGCAATCAAAAGGTATTTATATTAGTTATATTCAGTATAACTCTATGGAGCTTGTTACCAAAGCTAAGAAGTGGGGAAGCTCGTTTGGGGTTGTGATTCCAAAAAGAGTGATGGACACTTTGGGTGTTAAAATAGAAGATGAGTTTATTCTTGACATAAGACCGAGTGGCAGGAGCAGCGCATTGAGGAAGCTGTGGGGAAAGGGAAAAGGCAGGGGCGAGCAAAAAACTGCGCAGGAGTGGAAAGATGAGTTCAGAAGAACGCTTTACTAAGATTACTAAACATTTCTTTGACACTTACGCTCTGATTGAAATCTATGAAGGTAAGGAGGCGTATTCAGAGTATGTAAGCGTCTCTTTCTTCACTACGCTTTTGAATCTTTTTGAGTTTCACCAGTATCTTTTAAGGAAAGTTGGGGAAAAAGAGGCTGACGATGACGCAGGGATTCTTTTGCCCCATTTGGTGGATTTGGGTTTTGAAAATATAGAGCATGCCAGTAAATTCAGAACGAAGAACAAGGGAAAGAATTTTTCTATGGTTGACTGCATAGGCTACGTTTACGCTAAGGATAACGACCTTATATTCGTTACAGGTGACCGGGAATTTTATGGCTTTGAGAATGTTACGTTTGTGAAGTAGCCTACCGGTCTACAAACAGGTAGTGTTTCTGCTCGGTAAGCACTTCGTCAAGGATTCTTTTGATTATTGCCTTTTCCGGGTCAGGGAGCAGTTTGACTCTTTTTTTAGTTTTCAAAGGGCTTTACTTTTCTTTCCTCAAGTATTTCCCACATTCTTTTCTTTCCCATTCCGGGTATCAGCTCTATTGAGTGCATTCTGGTGCTTAGCGGCTGTGCCTTGTTGAAGAATTCTATGAATTTCTTTTCGTTTTTCTTTACTGTTTCCGCTATTACAAATTCAAGTTCTGCCCTTGCTGTCGGAGTCAGTTTGTCTGGCTGTAGTTTTCCGTTTATGTGGTGTATTTTGTCCCTTTTGCCTTCTCCGATGTAGACTTCCTCGTTTGGCTGTATTTTTGCCTCTTTTTTTGGGACAAGCTCAAGAAGTATGAAGTGTTCTTTTCCGACTGCCTGGACTATTGGCATGCTTATCTGTCCTGCTCTGCTGCTGAATGGGTAGCCGTTTGGCAGAAAATCGAGGACTATTACGTATTCCTCTTTAGTTGTTCTTTGTTCCATGCTCCCCGCTCCAGCTGTTACTCTGCTGCCGTTAGGCGTGGCTGTTATATAAAACTTTGCATATTCACGGGCGAAAAGGTAAGCCTTAAATATTGAAAGTGTGTGCTTTTTGACGATGGAAGTTTCTCTTGACGTCAGGAAGAGTGTTGATGAGAATGCTGCCGCTTATTTTGAATCTGCCAAGAAGTCAAGGCGCAAGCTTGTTGGTGCCGAGGCTGCATTGAAGAGAAGCGGGCAGCAGCTTCAGGTTTTGGAGTCAAAAAAGGCTGTTTCTCTTACTAAGCCGGAGAAGGTTTCTGTTGACAGGAAGTGGTTTGAGAAGTTCAGGTGGTTTGTATCGAGCGAGGGTTTTCTTTGCGTTGGCGGCAGGGATGCCACAACGAATGACATATTGGTTAAGAAGCATGTTGAGGACGCTGATGTTGTTTTTCACACAGAGATGCAGGGTTCTCCCTTTTTTGTGGTTAAAAGCGAAAGCAGGCAGGTGGGAAAACAGACTCTTGATGAGGCTGCCGTGGCGGTTGCATCTTTTTCAAGGGCTTGGCGCCTTGGCCTTTCGCAGGCTGAGGTTTTTTATGTTAAGCCTGAGCAGCTTTCCAAGACTGCAAAGCCGGGTGAGTATGTTCCCAAGGGCGCTTTTATTGTCAGGGGCGGCACAACTAAGATTGTGGCTGAGTTGAGGCTCGCTGTTGGCATGACGAATGAAGGCAGGGTTATGTGCGCTCCTGTTGATTCTGTAACCCATCATTGCGCAAAGCTTGTCGCTATTGTCCCGGGCAGTGTTAAGTCTTCTGATGTTGCAAGGCTTGTCAGGAAATCTGTTGGCGGGGATATTGACGAGATTGTCCGTTCTTTGCCAAGCGGCGGCTGTAAGATATTGGCAGAGAAGAAGCAGCCGTAGGAAAGGCTTATATAGCCTCTTCCAGCCCATTCTGACAGGGGTTATTGGGTAAAATGGCCGTCATGGATGATTACCTGTTGGGCGTTGAGTCTGTCAAGAGTGGCAGATTCGTGGATTTGCTTGTTTCAAGCACTCTGTCACAGGAGTCTTTGAATGGTGTTGCTGAAGGCATTGAGGCGCTGCTTGAGTCCATGAGTGTTCCCCCAGCGCCATTTGACGTGTCTGTTTTACATATTATTAATGCGAATAGGGCAAGTTTTGTGAGCGGGCTTCTCAGGAAAAGTCCTGCTATTTCAAGGAAGCCTGCCAATGAGCGTGCTGTTGCTGATGGCAGGCGTAAAATCACTCCGTATCTTACCGGCTTTCTGATTTCAGAGGTTGTGAGAGAGCAGTTTATAGTCAGGGATGGCATTCCTTCTGATAATGAATCTTACGCTGCTTTCGTATCAGGGCGCAGGGGGGATAGTCGCCCGGTTCTGAAGGAAAGCGGCTCTGTTGAGTGCACTGCGCTCAGCAGGAATGAGAGGGATAGGCGTTACCAGTTTATTGATGAGAAGGCGTTTTGTGCAGGGCGCTTTCTTTATCTTATTGGAAGCTATGCTCTTCCGCCCGACTGGGTAGCTGCGCACTTTGCAGAATTGCGCCATTCTCAGTCGTGGAGGGCGTTCCAGAACATTGTTGAGGGCAGGCGTTCTTATAGTCCGCCTGACGTCTGCGCTGGTGAGCTTTATCCAGCCAAAGGTGGTCTGCTTCCCCAGTTAAAGGCGCTTTCCGTTGTTGGCAGTGGTCTTGGCGTTGAGGCAAGAAAAATAAGAGCGCATGTTGGGCTGCCTAAGCCGTTTGATTACGCGCTTTCTGAGAAGCTGTCTGCCTGATTTACTCAATTTTTACTTTCTGGCTTATTGCCTGTCCGGGCATTCCTGTTTCAAACTTTACCCTTACTGCGCCTTTGTTTCCGTGTGTTGCGGTTATTTTGCCTTTCAGTTCCTTCTTTGCAGGGCTTGCCCACACAACAGTTTTTCCTATCAGGGCAGTTGCCTTTTCCTTTGAGTCTGCTCCTGTAACAAGCACTATCATCTGGCTGTTGTGTTTTGTATGCCGCCCTCCTCTGAAGTTTGCTATTGTGCCTTCCATGCTGTTATGCAGTTGGCAGGTTATTTAAAAAGTTATTGCCGTGCTAAAGGTATTGGATAATCACCGGCAGCATGAGGCAGCCCATCATGTAGTGTTTCGGGATTCCTTTTGTTACTGATATTATGCCTATTGCAGTGCCTGTTGCGAGTATGATGATTCCTATTGCCCCTGTGAGCCAGAATGTGAGCAGTGTTATTGCGGATATTGCAATGATTGATGTTTTACGGTAGTTTATTCCCGATATTCTGCGCGCAAACACTTTAGCGGTTTGCACTGTGATTATTGCTGCCATTCCTCCTGCAGTCAGCGCTGCTGCGCAGAGGAGTGCAAACCCTGAAGCATCCACTTTTATAATCTCGGATATTATTGCTATTGAGCCGTTTCTTGCCTTGCCTATTGCAAGCAGGGTTATAAGCCCGAAAAGCATTGATGATGTGCTTACTGCTCCAAGCATTATCAGGTATTTCATTGTTCCTGTTTTTCCGAGAAGCTGCCTTGCAAGCATTGATGCCTGTGCCGGCCCAAGTGCGGGGAATATTCCCATTATGCCGCCGGCTGCTGCGCCTGCTGTTGCAGGTTTTAGGATTTTGCGCCATTTTAATCTTGTCATTGAAAGCTCCTGCTTTGGAATTTGTGTTTTTGTTGTTGCGCTTGCGAGCATTGTGCTTATGCCGAACAACCCTGAAAGCAGTGGCAGCATTGGCTCTTTGAAGTTTGGGATTCCCAGTGTGAGGCTGCCGAGGATGCCTGAGAGCGTGAATAGCGTGCATGCCCACAGCTTTGCCTTCGCTCCTCTTTCCCTGACAATGCTGTATGCTGCAATGGCTGTTAATAATATTCCTGTGTATGGCTTTATGAATTCAAAAATGATTTTGACAAGGGTTATCAGCAGGGGTGACGTGAGAATAACTGCTGACAGCCCTATAGCGCCTCCAATTGCTGTCAGCGTTGCCGCTTCGCATCCTTTTCCCTGCAGGAGCATTTTGTGTCCGGGAAGGACTGCCAGTGCTGTTGCTTCGCTTGGCGCTCCTATGAATATTGAGGGTATGAAGTCAAGGAATGAGTGCGTTATCGCCATTGCCATTATTGCTGCTGCAAGCGCCTCCGGGGAAAAGTGCTGCAGGAGTGTTGATGAGGCGGACAGTATTATTGCTGCTAAAAGGTTTATGTGTATCCCGGGCATCAGCCCTGTGAATGTTCCGAGGGCAATGCCGGCGAATACTGCAATTATTACTTCAGTAATCATGCAGCATGCAATGCATCTGTCCTTTTTAGCAGTTTGCCGGGATAATTCGGAAATTTTTCAGGAATTTCGGATATTTTTCGGAAAAACAGGAATATTTGCTGAAAACAGGTTCTTCTGTGAAAATTTTTCGTATTTTTTGCAGGATTTTCAGTATTTTTGGGGCAAGGGTTATTAATTCTGCTGCCGTATTGCTTTTATGGATGCTTCAGCTGTGACAAAGGTTTCTGTCGCCCTTGCAGTCATTGGACTTTCTGCTCTTTGGATTACAGGCCTTTTTATTAAGCCTGAAGATGTTGCAATAAGTGATATTGTAAAAACCGGCTCAGAGGATGTTGTAATTAGGGGCTATGTTACAGGATTGAGGGATTATGGGAATTTCATTGTTGCAGAGGTTTCTGAGGTGAAAAGCGTGGATGTTGTAATATTTGACAAGAGAATGGTGAAATCCATTGGCAGCAATGTTTCAATTGAAGGGCAGTTGAGGGATTACCATGGGAAGAAAGAGCTTGTTGCAGAATCAGTCAGGGTAGTTAATTAAGCGTCATCACTTCTCCAGTATGGCATTATGGGTGATTTTTCCGCTTTTGTCCTTTTGCCTTTCCTGTATTCCAGCAACCCAAGCCATGCTATCATTGCCCCGTTGTCAACAAGGAACTGTCTTTCAGGCACGAATGATTCTGCGCCGCGCTGCCTGCACATTGCCCTGCACATTTCCTGAAGCCTGAGGTTTGATGCCACTCCGCCTCCAAGTAGCAGCTCTTTTTTGCCTGTATGCGCCATTGCCCTTTCTGCTGCCTCAACCAGCATTGAGAACGCAGTTTCCTGAAGGCTGTAGCACAGGTCTTCTCTTGAATATTTACCTGTTTTCCATTTTTCTGTTATGTTTGTGAGTATGCCGCCAAAGCTGACATCCATCCCTTTTATTGCGTATGGCAGCTCTACATAGTTTCTGTCTTTTGCAGCGAGTTCCATTATTTTTGGTCCTGCAGGAAATCCCAATCCTATTTCTCTTCCGAAAACATCAAGCATGTTCCCTGCTCCAATGTCAAGCGTTTCCCCGAAGATGCGGTATTTTCCTCCTTCAAATGCGAGTATCTGCGTGTTTGCACCTGAGACGTAGAGCAGCACAGGCTCTTTTGCCTTTGTAAGCAGTTTTCCTATTTCAAGGTGTCCTATGCAGTGGTTTACTCCGATAAGCGGTATTTTGCGCATGACCGATATTGCGCGCGCTGCCATTGCCCCCACCCTAAGCGCATGCCCCATGCCGGGCCCCTGTGAGAAGCTGACCAGATTAACATCATTTATGCTTATTCCTGCTTTTTCCAGCGCTTCCCTGATTGCGGTGTCGCAGACTTCAATATGATGCTCTGCAACTTTTGCAGGTATAAGCCCGCCTTTATCTGTAACTACCGGCTTCAGCACGTTTGCGAGTATTTTCCCACTGCTTTCAGCTACGCCTATGCCGAATGTGTGCGCTGTGCTTTCTATGCCAAGGCATATCATAGCAAAAAGTGTTTTGCAATAGTTTTTTAAAGCTTCTGGAATCACAGCTTAGGAATGCCGGGATCGCATAACCTGGTAGTGCGTCAGTCTTGAACTGAGCAGTTGTCAGGCAAACTGATGCCCGCAAGGGCTTCAGGGTTCAAATCCCTGTCCCGGCGCTTCCTTCTTGGTTTAAATCAGGGCATGTTTTATAGCAAGGGACTTTAATTTTCAAAATACTTAAATAGTTGGTCTAATGAAGAACAAATCCGGCGGGTTATCATCAGAGGTTCAAAGGTTAGGCAGACTGATGGATTCAAATCTGTTTACACTTATCTTGGAGTAAGTTATAGAATAGTTGGCGAGAAGTTCGTGATAAAAACGGTAACAATA
>JACPBT010000082.1 GCA_016180145.1 Candidatus Woesearchaeota archaeon
CGAGTGTGTAGATTGCGGAAGCTAAGGTTATGAGCAAAGCTGCTGCTATCACCGCTTTGAGATACAGTTTCCCTTTTTTGCTATCAATTAAGCTGACGATTCTGAAAGCACCCCTTTAGCAAAAGGTTTAAATACGTTTAAAGTTACACCACTTCCGATGAAACAGGTAAGCATTGTTAAAAGTGAAAAGCCAGTTGAAGATGTTTGGGCGATTGTGCGGGAGTTGCAAAATAATTCCAAGTTCGTGAGGGCTGTCAGGGATTTCATCAAACGAACCACCTCCTGAATCTGTCATACACTATCAAGCCAGGCAGCCTTTTCTTCTTAACATCCGATATGAGCCTATACGCTTTGATAGCATTCTCTGTGAGCATTGTTTTTTCATCGTTTGACACAACAACGTCCAAGCCATGCAAGACTGCCACGGCGACTATCAAAAAGTCAGAGCTTATCTCCGATTTTGATTTTAACCCTCCAAACTCCTTATAAGCTTTATAGAAATTTTCGGCTAATTCAACAGCTTCAGGGGTAACGCTAAGTGTATGCTCCTTTGTAACATCATCATACATGGATAAAAGGATAATTCTTAGATTCCTATTGCCAAACTTCTCAGATTTCGGTGTCTCCCTCAGCTCTTTCCTTATCAGTTCAGTCCCATAAAACACGAAGCTGCCGCTCAGGGTTATACGCTCTCTGATTTTCTCTAAAGCAGGGTCTAATGCAAGTTCCCCGTATACATTGGTGTCCAAAAGCACCCTTCTCACAGCGCATCACCTTCAAACTGGGTTGAGGTAAGTGCGGAATAAGCGTAGGCTGCTGCTATGATGAAAGCTGCTGCTATCACCGCTTTGAGATACAGTTTCCCTTTTTTGCTATCAATTAAGCTGACGATTCTGAAAACACCCCTTTAGCAAAAGGTTTAAATACGCTTACTGCCATACCGACTTGCATGATGTCAATATTGAAGCACAAAAGGGCTGCTGAGGAAATTGATGCTGAAATAGCTGAAGCTATGAAGGATCCGGAATTCAAGGCAATCGTGAAGGACTTCATCAAGCAAACCACCTCTTAGCTTTCAAGGTAGCTTTCAGGTCTTTATAGCTCTTAAACTTGGGCGAATTTAACTTATTCAACTCGTTTATTATTTCGTATGCTTTCAGAGCTTCTTGAGAGCGCATTGTCCTCGCAGTGCCTTCCTTCACATCTTCCTTTTCTTCCGTATAGACAATTTCCAAGCCATGGATTGAGGCAGTAGCAACAACAAGAAAATCATTTAGCAATTCATTCTGCGGTTTATTGCCGCCTAATTTCACATAAACCATGAAGTATTCTTTCGCAAGTCTGCTTGTTCTTTCATCAATTTCATAAGTTTTTTTAACCAAGAGGTCATATGCTTCAAAAAGCAAGGCGCGGAATTTCCTGACTTTTCCTTCATACCGTAGTACACGACTGCCTTCGTAGCCCTTTAACTCCTGCTTCACAACAATGCTGCCATAGTTGACTAACAGGTTATCAATGCCGTTTGCAACAAAAACCAGCTCTGCATTTTCAACTATCCTGCCATATATGTTGGTGTCAAAGATAACCCGCTTCATACTGCATCACCTTTTTTATGGGTGATGGACGCGTTGGCTGTTATGCTTCTGGTATTGGACGTTGACGCTGACGGGTTGGCTGCGAGTGTGTAGATTGCGGAAGCTAAGGTTATAAGCAAAGCTGCTGCTATCACCGCTTTGAGATACAGCTTCCCTTTTTTTGAGCTGATTATGTCGTTAATGCTGAAAGCACCCCTTTAAGCCAAAAATGATAAAACGACACGAGTTTTGACTTATCATAGGTGCCGTTTTAAACTTAGTGGCGGACAATGACAAGCAATCACTTATGTCCGTTACTAAATGATGAAAAGTTTTATAAATGCAATTGATTGACAGAACACTCATGGAAGCCGTGCAAGTAATGAAGGTTTCTTTTGAGGAACTGTGGAAGCGCATTGAGGAAGTGCGCAATGACCCTGAAGCAATGAAATTGCTGGATGAATTAATCAAGGTTCACACCTCTTAGCGCTTTTTTGAAGTCTTCAAAGCTGATAAAGTCAGGAGTTCTTTTGGAATCAAGGCTGTTCACAAGCCGGTAAGCTGATAACGCCTCAGGGGACAGCATTGTTTTTGCATCCTCAGAAACGACAATGTCGAGATTTTTTGACGCTGCACAGGCAACGATAACAAAGTCGTTCAAAATTTTATCTTTTGGCTTTATGCCGCCCGCCATTCGGTATGCCACATAATATTTCTCTGCCATAGCTTCCATTTCATTTGTTATGGCGCATACATGCTTGCCATTAAGCGAATCGTAAAGGCTAAGCAAAATAACACGCAGACTTCTTAAGCGCTTATCTACGGTTATCTTCAGGGCAGTTGATATTTCCCGGAGTTCCATTCTTACAACCTCGTTTCCGTAGAGCATAATGAAATTCTGCCCAAGCAGGCTTTGCAGTTCACCTTCGCTAAAATGCCGCAGTATATGCTCATATATGTTCGTATCTAACATAACGCGCTTCATGCTGCATCACCTTTTTTATGGGTGATGGGCGCGTTGGCTGTTATGCTTCTGGTATTGGACGTTGACGCTGACGGGTTGGCTGCGAGTGTGTAGAGTGCGGATGCCAATGTTATGAGCAAAGCTGCTGCTATCACCGCTTTGAGATACAGCTTCCCTTTTTTTCCTACTGCCTTAATATGTTATCCCCTCTCTTTTTTGTGCAAAAGTTTTATATATGCAGGCACAATATTCCGTGCTATGATGTTGAAGCAGGTGCATAGGAGATTGTCTGGTGATGAGCTTGTGGCTGAGATAGATGAAGCTATGAAGGCGCCTGAGTTTAGGAAAGCCATCAGGGAGTTTGTAAAGCTTACTTCTGGTTAAGGAGTTCTTAGGCATCTTTTGCACATTCAACTGATATGATTGGTTCACCATGGGTTTTTCCTCTCAAGTTCTCTGATTAGTTCAGGATAGCTTTGAAAATGGGGCGTTTGTAAGCCATGAATCTCATTAATAAGGCTGTAAGCCGTAATAGCCTGCTCAGAAAGCATGGTTCTTTTGTCGTTTGAATATACGATGTCTAAAGTGTTTAATGTTGCTGTTGCAACAAGTATAAAATCGTTAAATATGGATGTGTAGCCCTCACTGCCTCCGAATTTTTTATATGCAACAAAGTATTGTTCTGCCAAATCATCTGTTTGTTGCGTAACGGGCAGGGTTCTTTCGTGGACTATTGAATCGTAAAGGCTGAGGAGAACAATCCGTATTTTTCTTTGGACTCCCTCATGGACTATTTTTATTCTTTTGGGTGCATTTCTCAATTCTTTGCGGATTACAACACTTCCATAAACCTTGACATTTGCTTCTTTTGAAAGTATGATGGGGTGGGTTTGCTCTTCAACTATTCTGCCATATATGTTCGTATCTAACATAACGCGCTTCATGCTGCATCACCTTTTTCATGGGCGATGGGCGCGTTGGCTGTTATGCTTCTGGTATTGGACGTTGACGCTGACGGGTTGGCTGCAAGTGTGTAGATTGCGGAAGCTAAGGTTATGAGCAAAGCTGCTGCTATCACCGCTTTGAAATACAGCTTCCCTTTTTTGCTGAACATTAAGCTGCTGATTGAACATCACCTTCTTTGCCGAAAAATTTAAATATATAAACTGATTTCAATGTATAAGCTGAAATAAGCGGAGGTATTGAAATGGCGACTGTTACGATTTCACTTCCAAAGGAGTTTGAGGGTATTAAACTGAGGTTTCCTGACGTGAACTGGAATGAAGTGCTGAAGAGGGGCATCCTGAAGAAGCTGGAAAACCTCAAGAAGTTTGAGCAGTCAAAGGAGCAGGGTGAGGCGTAAATGCCAACAGTCACATTAACCTTGCCGGACAGTGTAAAGTCAGAACTGAAAAGGTTCTCCTGGGTAAACTGGTCAGAAGTGGCGAGGGAAGAGCTTGCCAGGGAAGAAAAGCTGAGAGAGTCCTTTGAGCAGTTCAGAAAAATTGTTTCTAAATCCAAGTTTACTGAAAAAGATGCGCTGGAGCTTGGGAGGAAAGTGAACGAGTCGCTGCATGAACGATATAAAAAACTGCACAAGGAGCTGCAATGAATGGAACTTGTCATTGACGCTACAATACTGTTCACGAGCCTTATTGGGACTGGCGTCACGAAAGACATTATTTTTTCAGGGACAGTGATGCTGTATGCGCCGGAATACCTCTTTGATGAGCTTGAAAAGCACAAAGAGAGGGTCAGAGAACTTTCAGGGCTTGCACGAAGCGAGTTTGATATGTTGCTTGAAAATCTGAAGCTGGCGATACAACTTGTGCCAAAACAGAATTTTGACTCGTTTCTTAAAGAGGCAAACGCCATGGTTTCGGATAAGGATGATACAGAATATGTTGCACTGGCGTTATCAATGAACAAGCTGCCAATCTGGTCAAATGACCCGGATTTCAAAGAGCAGTCGGCTGTAAAAGTGTTCAATACAGCTGAACTATTCAAGCATCTCAAATCTCGCGGCATCACATTATGACTATTAGGCATAGCAGTCACCACCTGATTTCCAACCGTTCTGCGGCAGGAGCAGCGCCGCTGCTATGAAAAACTTAAGGCATAACCTTCCTTTCCTGCTTTCATTCAGTCCAATGGCTTATCACGCTCTTTTCTTTCCTTTTTTTGACGGCACGGGCAGTGCTGCCTACCTCTCCGAAGAGAGGCCGCGGTAGGGCACTGCCAACGTGCCTTTGTCCAAAAGATTTATAAAGTTGCACATAATTATGTGTGATAACTGTATTAACTATTGAGGTGGTTAGCATGCCGACATTAACATTAGCTGTGCCTGAGGATTTGAAGAGGGACATGGATGCTCTCCCTGAACTGAACTGGTCTGAGGTGGCTCGCAGGGCAATTTCAGAAAAGGTGAGGGAATACCTGCTGTTCAAGTCAATCGTTGCGAAGTCAAAGATGACTGAAAAGGATGCAGATGAGCTTGCTGAAAAAGTGAAGGTTTCCATGCACAGGCGTCTGAAGGCTGAAGGACTGGTTTGAATGGGCATGGAGGTTGTTCTTGATGCAAATGTCCTGTTCAGGATGCTGATATCACAAGGCAACATCATTGAGTTATTGTTCAATGATAATCTGAAACTGATGGCTCCGGAGAGGCTCAGGGAAGAGTTTTTGAAGCACGAAGAGGAGATTATTGAAAAATCGCACCGGTCTAAAGAGGAAATAGGGCAGCTCACAGAACTGATTTTCAGTAGGATTTCATTACTGCCTTTAACAGAATATAAAGCATTGCTGCCTAAGGCAAAAGAAATTCTTGGCAGCCATGAAAAGGATGAAGAGTTTGTTGCAATATGCCTGCTTAAAAATGTCAGGCTGTGGACATACGAAAAACTGCTGTTCCGGATAGGGGTTGGCATTTCAACAAAAGAGGTTGCAGGACTGCTTTCAGGGTATTCCTGACAGTGCCGCTTGTGTTTTTGTCTGATAGAAGCCCTGCCGTGCCTTTGTCCGAAAGATTTAAATATTTTAACGTATTTACGTTTTTTAATGTATGTGGAGGGGTGCAACATGGTAAGCATAACTGTATCTGTTCCGAATGAAACAAGGCAGCTGATGGAATTGTTCCCTGAGATGAACTGGTCAGGGTTTGT
>JACPBT010000083.1 GCA_016180145.1 Candidatus Woesearchaeota archaeon
AATCTTTCCGTATGCTACAAGTTCTCTTATAGCTGTTGATTTGTCCTTCTCCTCCCATTTCGCCAATTGTTCAACCAGTTTTACATCTGCTCCAGGCAACCTTACCGTAACCACCTTTGTCATTTTATTCATTTTTTATCTTCTCCTTTAGTTTTTCAATTAACATTCTTCCGTACCAGCCATATTTTTCCAGCCTATCTGCATAAGCAAGTGCCTCTTCCTTAGTTATTTTTTTCTTATCATACATTTCCACAAGCAGGTCTGCAGTTGTTGCCCATCTCACTTTCAATAATTTACATGCATTTATTGCCTTTTTGTCATCTGTGGCTATGCCCTCCCCACACTCAATGCTTAATGTTATTGATTCTGCCTCACCAGCCCCACAACCGAAATCCTTCATCACATCCTTGAACAATTGCATTTTCCGCATCTTCCTTATTTCAATAATTCCTTCTTTTACCCTGCTTGTAATAAGCTTTGCATCAAACGTATCCTTCGCAGTAACTTCTTTGTAAACTTGCTCACCTATCATTACTGTTTCCCTAATACTTTTAAGCATCTTATCCAAAGCTTCCATCTTGGCTAGTAGTATCAGCGAAGAGCTATCCATAATAACCATGTATTAGAATGTAATACATTTGTATTATATAAACTTTTCTGTTCAGATTTACAATAAAAAATGCCGATAGGGAAGAGGTATTGCATCAACTCAGTTGCACTGAACTTCGTAAAGAAATGAATTGTTGACAACAAAATTTTTAAAGTCTGCACTATTACTGTGTTTATGGTTTCCGCATCTCTTGATAGTGCTGTCTTTCGTCAAATAAGAGATGTACAGATATCATACGCTAGTTGTAAAAACAATCGGGATTTGGTGGTTGCTGTTCACTCCATTGATCTTCCGCAGCTATCAGGTGTGCATCTTACTGGCAGAATTTTCCTGGGACAGGTATCTATTGGCGCGGTTGTGAAAGCTCTTGACGACTTTTTCACAGGCGGGCACAGATATTTTTCAGCAAGCATGCATCACTCAGGAGCCAAGTTTAGGGATGTGCTGGGCAACGCTTGCCTTTACAGGCTGAATGGAGCAGCAGGCACGCCGCTTGGTGAGTGGTTGCCGTCTAATTTTCATGCAGTTGCCCGTGAGCTTACAGTGGAGGAGGATTTGCCGTTAAATTTCTACTCCACACTTCGCTAAAGCGGATAGCCGTTGTGATTTATGTTTTCTTCGTCATCAACTGGTAGCTTTTTTTAAAGAGTTTTTTTGGTTTTCCTGACAAAAAGTTTATAAAATAAGGGCAGTCTCTTTCTCGTTATGAACACAGCATCTCAAGATGTTTCTGTTGAGTCCCGCTTAAACGCGATGAAGGGTATTATTGCGCAGGGTGCTGCTCAACTGATGGCAACTCTTGAAACTCTTAATTCTGTTAGAAAGGATCCTGACTTGGCGATGCGCATCAGGCAAATGCAGGTTAATGATGGCCATCGCATTGGTAACTTGTTTCTACCACCATGGTATGGTCCCGCACAGGATGTAAGAGAGAATCTTGCAATTGTTTCTGAGTTAATGGGGCTTCCTCTGAAAGTAGATGGGGCATTGCCTCGCGAATATTACGTGAACCTGAATGGAAAAGGAAAGGAACTTATGGAATTGCTTGGAGCAGGGCTTGCTCAGTTAAGGCAGCTTGACCCTAACTCCTATGAAAACAACCCAATCAGGCAGGTTGAGGAGCTTGCCGTGCTTGCAGATGCTTCGCTTTCAACTGCCATGGTCATGCCTGGGCGGAAAGATGGCTTATCGCCTTCTGAGAAAGGTAAGGTTACACGTGTTGTAAATGAAGGGCGTTTTTTGCTTGCCCAAACTCATTACGCCATGGGAAATGCTTACTTCACAGCAGGGCTTAAATTAGCTGGTAAAGATAAAGCAAACGGTGGCTTCCTGCTAAGTAATGAAGCACTGTATGGTTTGGAAACAGCGTGTCTGAATTTTGACAACGCTCACAAATATCTGGCTTCTGTTAAAACTCCTACTTTGCGCAAACGAAATGCTGATTTTATTTTAGAGTTTTATTCAGAATATGCAACCTCTGCCGCGCTTCTTGCGGATGATTCTGCAAGTATTGCCGAGACTATGCTTAACTGGTCATTAAACAATCCTAATGCTCCGGTAGCGGAGTATGATATTCTGCTTGGTTTCTCTGAGGTGGGGCATGCTTTATCTAATTACAACCTTGCCATTCAGATTGTCCAGACAGCGCCCGGGTTAGACGCTGTAATGGATAAGATAAGCGGCCGTCCGCAATTTGTTGAAAGGGTTGAGAAAGCCATAGCCGGTATAACCGCTGATGGTTTGGACAGAGGAGCCCAGCTTGGCATTCCCAGAATTGCAGAGCGTTATGTTTTAAGTGGGTTGCGGTAACTGACTCAAAACTCCCTCTTAAACTTCTCCACAAACCTCTCAAAGTCTTCGGCTTTTACTGCCGCCCCGCATGCGTATTCGTGCCCTCCGCCATATCCTTTTATGCCTTCAAGTGCTTTTTTCAGGCGTGGCAGTATGATGTTTTTGCCTGCTCCTCTCAGGCTCATTCTTATTTCTCCGTCTCTTTCCCTTTTTTGTTTGGGTGGAAGTGCAGCATTTCGTTTGATATTTCTCCTGAGAAGCTTTGCTCTCCTTTGTATGTGTATATGAGGAACTTCTCATTTGTGATGGCTTTTTCCGCCTTCTGGTATATTTTGGCGTATTCGTTGTTTATTTTTTCGTATTTGGTATAGAGGTATTTTGCTGCCGGCGTTTTTCCTTCGAGTATCTCGTAGGGGTTGTTTATTCTTGTGAGTATTTTTACGCATTTCAGTGCGTCTGATGTCGGCCCTTTGAGTGCGAATGACATTATCTTTATGATTTCTCCCAGCTTGGTTTCAAATAGCGCATCATCCGGCTTTTTTATTTTGTCTGACCAGAGGTCAGGGTATTTTTCCGCAAACTGGCTGGCAAATTCTGGTATTGTCCAGTCTCCCACTATGCCTGCCATTGCTATCCACAGGTCTTCTTCTCTTCCTGCTGCTTTGTAGCACAGGTAGGAGGCTGGCTGGTTGTCTTTTATGTTGCTTTCTCTTGGGTTGTAGTATTTGACTCCCTGTAGTTTTATAATCTGGTGGTGGTCTATCCATATTACCGGCTTTTTTGCTTCATCAACGAATGACTGTTCTACCATTGCCACGTCCATTATGAATATCTTGTCGTATACCGGGTTTTTTGCCGCTTCAATGAATCTTGAGTCTACTTTTGGGACTGCCTTTACCATCATTCCGTTTCCGCGTCCTATTAACCGATACAGTAGGAGGAATGATGTAAGCCCGTCAGGGTCGTCATGGAACAGGAATAGTGGTTTACTGCTTTCAAGAAGCTCGTTTCTTATTTCGGAATATTGTTTTTCAGTGAGCATTGGCAGGGATGCTGTTGTGCTGCTTTTAAATTTGTTGTTTTTTAAGGTTAAAAAAGATTTATAAAAGCCTGTATTAAGCGCTGGTTGATGTTTAGGGTTAAGATAAAAAACAGGGAACTTGCGCATTTAGTTGCAGGCAAAAGCTATGTTAAGTGAAAAAATTGATGTTAAGATGATTTATTATGAAAAAATAAAAGATGGTATTGTATTTGAATTTGAGTTCTGACAGGCAATTTAGCATAAATCATGCAATCTGTGTTACGTATCTCCTTAAACCATGCTTTGATTCGTTTTTTTCCTGATTAAGCTTGGTTTGTTCGTGTGTTATTTCAAACTCGTTGTCTCCGGTTTGTTTGGCGTCTTTAATATGGTTCAATATAATTCCTGATTCCTGTGATGCCATTACTTCAAATCCGTAGTTGTCTGAACGGTGTTTTAAGTTGCCATTGGCTTCCTTTCTTTCTTTTACAAAATTCAGGTGCCTTTTTAGCCGTTCTATATTGTAGTCTTGTGAGAAAGGTGTAAGCTCTTTCAATCTGCTGGCGATTATTTGTCTGAAGTTTGGTTCCAGTTCATAACCGGTAGAATTTCTCATGGAGCACATAGCTGCCAGCATAGTGGTTCCTGTTCCAAGGAAGGGGTCTAATACATTATCGCCCTGAACAGAATACATGTTTATTAATCGGTATGCTAATTCAAAGGGGTAAGCTGCTGATTTCTCTCTTAGCCCGAGATGATTGAGCCTTTGTCCAGCGCCTTTCAGGTCATACCATATATCGGAAAACCATGTGTTTCGTTCTTCCCAGAAAAAAGAGCTCATGTGCCTTGTTTCTAAGTTGTCTGGGGAGAAGTTTCTGTTTTTGCCTTTTTTGAATATTAGTATGTATTCGTGTTCCAGTGTAACGTAGGCATTTGGCGGAAGAACTCCCGAACCCATGAATTTGTTTGGTTTGTTTGTTTCCTTTCTCCATATTATAAAAGGCAAAACTGAGAATCCTAATCTTTCAAATGCGTTTATGATTTTGCCGTGGTTGGCGTATAATTGAAATGAATCGCCGTTGATTTTCCTTGTGGCATCTCCTATGTTTATGCAGGCAATGCCGCCATCCGTTAAAACTCTCTCGCATTCCTTCCAGGTTTTATTTAATTCGTCGTGCATAAGTTCATAAGCCTTTTTGCCGTTGCCGTTTGAAATGGCTTCTCTTATTTCTTGGTTGATTGAAGAAAACTGTTCGTCCCACATTTCTATCATGGGATATGGGGGGGATGTGACTATCAGGTTTACAGATGAGCTTTCTATTTCTTTCATGTTCGCCGATGAGCTAAACATAATCTGGTGTGTCGTTCTCATTTTAGTGAAATTCTGGGGATTGGCACATTAATAAAGCTTTTGACGGCAACCGCAATTCTTTCAGTTTCAGACTACATAAAAGCAACATTTATATATTGGGGTATATAGCTTGTATACCAGTAGGGTGTTAAGTAAATTGGTAATACTTTTTGACCTTTATCATCTGCCGGATGACGTGTTTGAGGTAATTTTCGCTACGGCACAGCAGAGGATTGTTGCTAAGGTTCTTATTGATTCTATGAAGCAGAAGAGGGGTGAGATGAATAAGACTGAGATGTCTTATTTTGCCACCAAGCTTCATGATGGCGAGCTTGTTACTGAGATTGATGAGCCTGAGTTTAAGGGGAAGAAGGTTAAGCTTGCTTACAATAAGCGGCAGTTTTATGACCGTATTCTTACCCCGATGAAGAGCATGGGCATGATTGATTATGATATGTATAAGAAGACTTACCGTGTCAGTGAGAATTTCAGCAGGGAGCTTAGTAAGATTGGCATAATGTGGGCGAGGGAGGTTAAGAAGCCTGTTTCTGAGTTTAAGGTGAGGGGTTAGTCAGCCTGTTATCCTTGAGTATATCGCCTTCGCTTTTTCTGGTGTTTCTGCTTTTATTATTGCTCTTCCGTCTTTGAATATTGTTATCTCAGGTGTGTAAATGCAGTATTCTGAGCTTTTTGCCTTTAGGCGTGCTGCCAGTTCATTTAGGTTGACGGGCTTTCCTTTTATCTGGTATGTTCCTGTGCCGCACAGCTTCGTTATTTTTGAGCCTTTTTTTCCTGTTAGGTATTCGTAGTTTCCGTTGCATGCCGGGCAGTTGTTTTTCCTGCGTGTTTTAAGTTTCATGATTCTGCCTGTGGTGAAGTTGATGCGCAGCATTGTCTCTTGTGACGGTTTTCCGTTGATGAGAATGTTCACCGCTTCCTCCGCCTGGCTTGCTGCAACTGCTGAAGCAACGCCCATGATGATGCCTGCTGTGTCACAGGTTTCTGCTGCCTGTTTGCCGCGGAAAATGCAGCGGAAGCATGCGCTGTCCGGCAGTATCGTGTAAACTGTTCCTGTGTCGCGGATTGCTGCGGCGTAAATCCATGGTATTGAGTTGGCTTTGCAGTAGTCGTTGATAAGGAATCTTGTTTCCATGTTGTCTGTGCAGTCAAGAATCAGGTTGTGGTTTGAGAGCAGGCTCGCATTCCTGTAGTCAAGGTCTGCAACAACAGCTTTTACCTTGCTGTTCAGCTTTTTCTTGGCGGCAACTGCTTTAGGCGCTCCAATATCCCCGCTGGTGTAAAGAAGCTGCCGGTCAAGGTTTGAAGGCTCAACAAAATCTCGGTCAATGATTGTTATTGCAATCCCTTCGTTGGCAAGTTGCGCAGCGGTGAGGCATCCTATTGTGCCTGCTCCCACTATTGCCACTCTTTTTCCTGCAAATCTCTTTTTCATCAGCATAGCTTTTATGAATTCAGGAAGCTTTATTAATTGTTCGCAATCTACCTTGGCAATATGGCAGACAGGTTTGTTTATACCGGAAGCGTTGGCTGTTTCCTGTTTGGTGAGGACGGCCGTGTTGTTGAGGCTGTTCTCTTTTCAGATGCCGCGGCTGCAAACAGGAGGCTTGAGGGTAATGAGTGGCTGGATGAGGAAAAAAAGTTGCTGAGGGGTGGGCGTGTCTTGTTTCTTGGCTTTAAGGGGGTAAGGCCTGCAAATGTTGTTTTCACGAATGATTTAAGGAAGCTTGAGGCTGCTGCTTCTGCCTTGAGGCAGTATGATGGTAAGAAAAGGGAGGTTATGCTTAAGGTTGCCATGCTGAAGGTTAAGGATTCTGTGCATGGTGATGATGTTATTGCCCAGGCTGTGGGTTTTTTGCAGGATGCTGACAAGTCAATAAACCTTCTTGCCAAGAGGCTGAAGGAGTGGAATGGGCTTGTTAATCCTGAGCTTTCAATGATTGGGGATAATGAGGTTTTCATCAGGAAGGTTCTTTCGGGTAGTGTGAGAAGTGAGATGGGTGCTGAGCTTTCTCAGGAGGATTTGGCTGAGGTTATGGAGCTTGCGCACTCGCTTGAGAGTCTGCTTGCATTAAGGAAGCGGGTGGAGTCTTATCTTGAGGGCAGGATGAAGGCTGTCTGTCCTAATGTGGCTTCTGTTGCCGGTGTGGCTGTTGGCGGTAAGCTTGTTGCTGCCGCCGGCTCTCTGAGGCGGCTTGCTGTGATGCCTGCTTCAACCCTTCAGCTTCTTGGTGCTGAGCGCTCAATGTTTAATTTTCTTCGCCATAAATCCAAGAAGATGCCGCGCTTTGGCATTCTTCATGAGCATGCCCTTATAGCCTCTGCTAATGAGAAAAAGAAGGGAAGGATGGCGCGGCTTCTGGCTGATAAGATTAGCATTGCTGCAAGGGTTGACTTTTTTGGGGGTAAATTTGTTGGGGATAAGCTGTTGGCTGAGATTAAGGTGAGGTCAAAGTGAGGCAGTTGTTTAACGGCATTTTTGAGGATAGCGGGAAACTGCTTGCTGCAGGCTCCGGAAGGTTTTTTAATGAGGAAATTGTGCGGGTAGGTAACGCAGAGTATCGTGAGTGGGACCCAAGGCGGAGCAAGCTTGCTGCCGCTATTGTTAAGGGCTTGCGTAATGTTGAGATACCTGCTGATTCTAAGATTCTTTATCTTGGTGCTGCGCACGGCTATACTGTTTCGTTTCTCTCGCAGATATGCAGCACGGGAAGAATCTACGCTGTTGAGTTTGCTCCGAGGGTTGCGCGCGAGCTGGTTATGCTTGCCGGGAAGCGTTCCAATATACTGCCGATTATTGAGGATGCAAACCAGCCAAACCTTTACTATCACCATCTTGAGTCTGTTGACATTGTTTATGAGGACGTTGCGCAGCGCAATCAGGTTGAAATCCTTGTTAAGAACTGCAATCTTTTCCTTAAGAGGGGCGGCTTGGCCATGATTGCGATTAAGGCAAGGAGTGTTGATGTTGCTGAGAAGCCTGCAAAGATTTTTGCTGAGGCAAAGCGCCAGCTTGAAGAGCATTTCAGGATTGTAGATTACCGCGGCCTTGAGCCTTTGCAGAAGGACCATGCGTTCTTTGTGTGTGTGAAGCGTTGAGTAGGGCTTATTTTGCCTCTGCAACTTTTGCCCTTATATGTGGTGTCATTCCTGCGAGATGCTTGTCAAGAACCACCGCTCAGAGAGCGGTGGCATGCATAACCTTTACGGCAAGGTGGTTCTTGACTGCCGAATGAAGCTGGTGTGCGAACCGCTGGTGAAGCACACCAGCGGAATGAACGCATTCAACTGTTTCTCCCAGAGTAATATTGAATTTGGCAGCAGGATGCCTGTTAAGAATTTTTCTGAAAACAAAT
>JACPBT010000057.1 GCA_016180145.1 Candidatus Woesearchaeota archaeon
GGGGAAATTCCAACAATGAACCCGCCCCTCGCCTTAACCTCCATTGCGTTGCTAAGAAGCTCATCCCTTGACTCATCATTCGCAACAAGCACAATACAGGGCGTGCCTTTTTCAATCAGGGCAAGAGGGCCATGCTTAAGCTCGCCGCCAGCAAAACCTTGAGCATGAATATAAGCAGTCTCCTGAAGCTTAATCGCAGCCTCCAAAGCCATAGCATAGTTCAGACTCCGCCCGATAATATAAACATCCCTCGCAGCCTTAAGGGAAGCGGCAAGTGACATGATATGCGCCTCATAACGCGGATTAAGCATATCATTGACAGCCTCAGCAACATCCATAAGCAACAACTTGCCCTCCTGAAGCCTGCCGGCAGCGGCATAAGCAAGCAAAGTCAGCACAGCAAGCTGGGCTGTCGTTGCCTTTGTAGAAACAACAGCACGCTCAGCGCCTGCATTAACCATAAAATACTCGTCAGAAGCGCGCATCATCGTAGAACCAAAAACATTCAGCAAAGATATGACTTTTGAATTACTTCTCCTCGCAGCTTCAATAGCCTCAAGCACATCAGCAGTCTCTCCACTCTGTGAAACAGCAATGACCAGCGATTTAGGAGTAAGATAATGCGCAAAATTCGGAAATTCAGAAGCAACATAACAATTAATGTGCCTCCCTGCAACCCTTGAAAAAAGATACTCCCCTGCCATGCAAACTTTGCCCGCCGTCCCGCAGCCAACAAGAAAACTCCCAAAAGCGCTGTTAATATCAGACGCAACAGCCATAATCTTGGAATCGTTCTGATTAATAGCGCGCCACAAAGTATTCTTCTGCTCCATAATCTCCTTAATCAGGAAATGCTCATAACCGCCCTTCTCGGCAGTTTCAGGATTCCAGTCAATCAAAACAACCCTCTTTGAAATGCCTCTGCCAGACTCAATTTCAAAAAACGTAGTATCATCACCCACAACAACAAGTTCGCCATCATCAAGATACTGAACGCTCTTGGTATGCGGAAGGAAAGCGCTGATATCAGAAGCCACAAAAAACTCACCAGCACCCCTGCCGACAATGAGAGGAGTGCCTTTCCTCGCAGCAACAAGCATTCCTGACGCATCAACAGCAACAAAAGCAGACCTGCCCTTAATCAAGCCCGCAACCTTCCTCACAGCATCAACAAAACCAAGCCCGGACTTAAGAAGCTCCTCAATGTAATGCGGGATAAGCTCAGTATCAGTCTCTGAAACAAACCTGTGGGAAGACAACAGCCTCTTCAACTCCTGATAATTCTCAATAATCCCATTATGAACAACAGCAATACCCCCGGAACAGTCAATATGCGGATGGGCGTTTACCTCACTAACACCCCCATGAGTTGCCCAGCGGGTATGCGCAACACCAACAGAAGAAGCGGGCATGTCAAGAGCAACAGTGTCGCTAATCTTGCCAACCTTCTTCACAACATGAACCTTTGAACCTGAAACAACAGCAACGCCCCAAGAGTCATAGCCGCGATACTCAAGGCTTTTCAAGCCATCAAAAACAACACCAGAAGCATCCTTAGCACCCCTGTAAGCAACAATCCCGCACATGTCAAGAATCAACCCGTAAAAAACCGTAAGCAGCCGCTTTCAATGCAGCTGCCACGGAGGTGTTCATACTGACGTTAAGGCAGGCAAGCGCATTTATAAGTGTTATTAAAAAAACAACAAAACCATTAAAAAAAGATTTGTAATATTTGGAGGCTGGACTAAGCTTTCGCATTTAACCTTAAATCACATACAAACAAGATATTGGTTAAGCTTAGGATGGCAAATTAGGCGTGGTAAGAACAGGTGGTTAGTTTAGAGTGCTTCTCAAAAATCAATTAATTTTTATTATTCCAAAATAAGTTCTATAATATGACCCAATATTATTGTCCAAAGTGTGAGAAGGTAACTCTTGAAAGCACCGATTTTTACGAGATTCCTAATAGACCCTGTCTTAAATGTGCTACCCCAATGAAAGTTAGCTCTACGAGACCAAAAGTAAACTACGAAACTAAGGAAAGAATAAAGCATGGAGGAACAACTTGGGAAATCCATAAAAATGACCCAGACCCGATTCCAAGCAAACCGCATTTACATAATTTGGAAACAGGAGAGAAGCTTAATCCATTTACTGGGGAAATTTATAATCCAAAAATTAAAAAAATGACTGGAACTATGAAGGAAAAAGATTTAGATGAGCTAAAACAAAAATCAAAGCTTCTCAGCCAAACTTCTCAGAAGTAACTCTATCCATTCCGCATTCTGTTCATCACATGCAAACAACAAAGCTTATTAACCGAAGACGCAATTGATCAAATATGGACAGCATACTCAATCAGATGATAAGGAATGACACATTTATAATAGCGCTCATGCTTGCAACCATTGTAGTAATTATATTCAACGGAAAGGCAGGCTAAGGGGTTAAAATCAGGGCAATTCTTGGAGTTACCAACCTTGCTGCAACATCAGTCGGAAGCCCTTCTACATGAGCGTAAAACGCCTTTTCAACAGCCTGATAAGCAGAAGGGCAGTCCTTCAGCCTTTCAAAAACACGGTCAGCGAGGCACTTATAATCAGCATTGAAATGAGCGCCAAGAGATACTTCCTCAGCCCTTGCAGAACTCACCATCGCCTTCACAATCCCTGAAGCATCCTCATCACTCAGCTTTCCGGCAGCAGAATAGAACGCGGCTATAATCTGGTCATCATGCACCGGCAAGGTGAACTCAGCCCTAAAGCCAGGATTCTGAAGCAAAGCGTTGGCTGTGGGAACAAGCCTGCCCATTGCGCCAGCAGCAACGTAAGCCCTTAATAGAACATTAGCCAAATCACCAAAAGGAAGATTAGGAATCTCAAGCTCCTGAAAACCAAGCTGCTTATTTTCAGGCAAATTGCCGAGTAAAGAAGGGTTTACCATGTCAGCCAGCCGGACAAGAGTCTTGTTTATCCTCACAATGCTTGCCTTAGCTGATTCACCATAAGCATTGCAATAAGCAGAAGCCATCACAAGCGCACCAACAACACGGTCAAGATAACCAACTTTCACAATGCCATCTTCAGGCGTTATGCCCAAACTGCCTTTGAATTCACTCACTGTCACATCAATATAGCCGCGAAGCATGAGCAAAACATCCTTAACCTCATTCCGCGCCAAAGACCTGCTCGGCTTAACAGGAAACCTTGGCATTGCGAGTTCCTTTCCTTCAACAGCAAGCCTGCTTCCAATCTGATAAGCAAGGCTGCTATCAAACCTTCCCCTGTCAGGCAACTCAGCAGCAAGCATAGCCTCCAGCCCCTTAGAGAAAATACCCGTAGTCATACCATTTCGGGAAGCCAAATAAATATATAAATTTTTATACAAAAAAACCAGCCAGCAAGTATAAAACGACACAAGTTTTGACTTATCATAAGTGTTGTTTTAAATTTATTAGCGGATTAGAAGCGGATAGGCCAAAGCAAGGACTTATGTCCGCTACTAAAGCATGAAAAAAGAGATAAGACTGCTCGGAATAGATGATGCGGCATTTGACAAATCAAAGGACAAAAAAACGCTTATTATAGGCGTGTTCTTCCGCGGGGGAAAAAGCATAGACGGAGTGCTATCAGAAATTGTGAGCATTGACGGAACAGACGCAACTGAACAAATAATCAGAATGGTGAAAAAAAGCAAATTCTACACGCAGATAAGGGCAATAATGCTCAAGGGAATAGCAGTAGGAGGCTTTAACGTAATAGACATAGCCGAAGTAAGCAGAAAAACAAAAATACCCGTAATAGTGGTGATGAGAAGACTGCCTGACAGGGAAAGAATCGCAAGAATACTTGAAAAACTTGGAAAGAAAAGCAGCATAAAAACAATGGAAAACGCAGGAAGGATATACAAGCTGGACGACATACTGATACAATTCAAAGGAACAACACTCAAAAAGGCAAAAGAAATCATAAAAATAAGCCTCACAAGAGGACACATACCAGAACCGATAAGAGTCGCACACCTCATAGCAGGAGGCGTGTCACTCGGAGAAAGCAGAGGAAGGGCGTAAAACTTAATTACGGTGGCGAACCACAGCAACCAGCGCTCCGATTCCGGAGGCGGCGACTCCGGCCTTACCAGCCAATCCCATAACAGAGCTGGCGGCATCATTGTCAATACCACCGCTTAAAACAAGAGCCATCAAGCTGCAATAACCGACAGTCCCTGCCCTTCTGAGCCAAAGCTTGCCTGTGTCGTTAAGCTGCCCATAAAAATGAGTGCCGAAACCAACAGCAGGGGAAAAATATAGCCCTGCCTCGCCAGCAGACTGGACAAAGTATTTTGCGCCGCCATCCATGCCTGAACCAATCAGAATTGCGGCAAGACCACCGGCAGCAGTGACACCAGCAGCAGCAAGAGGCGCGCGCAAGCGCTCATCAAGAGTAAACTTGCCAATGTTGAATGTCTGAGGCTGAGGTTGCGCATAAACAGGCAGGTAAGAAACAGCAAACGCCCTAAACTCGGCACTGTTATTCATCAAATTTCTATTCCACTCAATCCTTGCAGTTTCCTCATCAGCACCGCCAAAACGGCCACCATTGTAGTAATATTGAAATATCTTCTCACCAAGCTGTGCATCATTCCTAACCATCCCAATAAACTCATTCGGGGTAAGATTTCTACGCCTTGCCATATGAAAAGGGTAATGCAGAAGCATATTTAAGGTTTACTTTCTGAGTTCAGGCAAAAATCTTCCGCCTCAACCGCAAAATTTATGCTCTGCTTAAAAACCAGATGAAATATTTCCATTTTTTCTGAAACCGCTTCAAAAATCCTGAAAAAATTACGAATTTTCCGGGCAAACGCATATTAATCGCTGAACTTAGAAAAGAAACGTGCCGGCGTTGGCTAATCCGGCAAGCCGCTAGGTTAAGACCCTAGTGTCCGCAAGGATGTCGGGGTTCAAAAACTTTTCGGTTTTCGGAAGGATGAAAGTCCCCGCGCCGGCGCACTTAAAACAGAGGTGGTAAAATTGAAATTTGAAAAACTCGCTTTTCTGCAACTGCTCGCGATTCTGGCAATGGCGGCAACAGCAACAGCGGAGAACAACGTAATGATAACACAAGTCCTTTACAACCCTATAACAGAGTCAGGAAGCGAAGCAGTAGAACTATACAACCCAACAGAAAAAGACATTGACATCTCAGGATGGGCAATCGCAACCGAGACGTCCATTACAGACGCAACCCTCCCTGAAGGCGCTGCAATCAAAAGCAAAGGATACTACCTTGTTGCAGACAGCGGCTGGAGCGCCAGCAAGGATAATGCAGACTGGCTACAGGCAGACTACGAAGAGGCAATAACACTTGCAAACACGGATGCAGGAGT
>JACPBT010000058.1 GCA_016180145.1 Candidatus Woesearchaeota archaeon
AGCCAGCATGAACAGAATCAAAGCAACCTACGAGGCACTGCTCTCCGCATACGGAACGCAGGAGTGGTGGCCAACCACGACAAAAGAAAAGGAAACAGAGATAGCCATCGGGGCAATACTCACGCAAAACACCGCATGGAAAAATGTGGAAAAAGCCATCAAAAACCTTGCAGACAAAGGGCTTGTTGACATAAAAAAACTGAACAGCATTAATGAAGAAGAACTTGCAAAACTGATAAGGGCTTCAGGCTACTACAACCAAAAGGCAAAAAAGCTGAAAGCGTTTGCGAGGCACATTGCACAGAATTACGGCGGGGAAATAAAACTGCTACTCTCAAAAAACACTGAAGAACTCAGAAAAGAGCTGCTGGAGATGTACGGCATAGGACCGGAGACGGCAGACTCAATAATACTCTACGCAGCCAAAAAGCCGGCTTTTATAGCAGACGCCTACACAAAAAGAATGGCCTCAAGAACAGGCATCATAAAAGAAACTGCAAGCTACGATGAAATCCGGAACCTGTTCACGCAAAACCTTCCAAAAGAGCAGCAGCTATTCAGCCAATACCACGCGCTGATAGTCCAGCACGGAAAAAACACATGCAAAAAAACACCACAATGCGAAAACTGCCCCATAAGAAAGGCGTGCAGATACTACGCCACAAATTAACAGAAGACAAAAGTTTTTGGACAGAATACTCTTGTTTTGTCTTCTGAAATTTAGAAAGCGAATATATGCAAAACTTATGTCGCTTTCTAAATAATAACAACATTTAAATACATTTTTCGGGAAAGCAAACTGAAAAAGAGGTGCTTCATGATTAACGAACCGCTAATAATAGGCGCAATAATATTTGCAGTTGCAGCGGTAGTTTCCTTCAAACTGCTTAAAGGCTTTGTAAAGGTGCTTGTTTTCCTCATAGCAGCTGCCAGCATACTGATTGGAGTGGCATCTGCAATGATATACCTTGACGCAAAAGAGCTGAAAGAAAACCTCGGAAAAGAGCCAACGCTCCTCATACTGGCAAGCGGGGACAAGGCGCTTATGGCACTATCCTTTGAAGCAGGCAGAGAGCCAAAACTTGCAAACCAACAGCAGACAGATGACTACTCAGAGCAACTGGCAAACAAGGATTACAGAGCAATAAAAGGCAACTACTACAAAGCAGTCATAATAGATGAAGGACTGCTCAGGGAACTATCCCCTGAAAACAACAGCAAACTGCCAAAAGGAAGTATGGAAGCTGAAGCAATCGCACTATCCGAAGCTGTCAGGAAAATAACCTCCGAGCCGATAATCCTCGTGACGCAATACAAAAAGGGCAACATACGCATATACGACGAAACACCCGCATTCAAAGCGATAAAACTGGCACCAACCTCACTGATAAAAGCCGCAGCTGAGAAGCTGATGGCAAAGACAACAGCAGCGGTGAAGAAAATTGAAGACTGAACTGGCAATAATAGCAGCAATAATCCTGACTATGATGGCAGGCAACGCATACGCACTTGAAACATCATTCAACGGATGGCTCTACTCAGGACAAACCATAACAGTCAAAGACGAGCGCCTCATAGTTTACGAAACCACAACAGGCAAAGACGCAATAGTGGAATACAGCGGAGGAAACCTCTACGTAACAAACAACAGCTGCCAGCAAACACAAACCATAAGGCTCTGCATAGACCACATAGAATACTACCTTGCAGCAAAGCAGGACCGGCTCAAAGTAAGGGCAATATCACTCTCGCCAGACATAAGCATAACAAGAACAGCAGCAAAAAACGAATTTGAAGCGGGAAGCGGAACAGAAATAACCGTAAAAATAACAAACAACGGGGGACTGGCACAAAACCTCACATACACCGAAGACTTCCCAGCCGGAATAAGAGTAACAGAGACGAGCTTCGGACTTGAACCAAAAGGAAGCAGCATAGAATGGAAAACGGCAAATCTCAAAGAAACAAAATCAGAAAGCTTCAGCTACAAAATAGCAGTAGATGACGTAATAGACAGGGAATTCACGGCAACGCTCACCTACTTTGACGGCAAAAAAACAAAAACGCTAAGAACATCCTCCGCAAAGATAAAAACCACACCCCGCCTCATACAGGCAATAAAATTGGGAGTAGAAACCAGCAGAATAGGACAGGAAAACAACATAACGCTGAGCTTCACAAACAAGGAAACAAAAACAGCCAAAATAAAAGTGCAAGTGGCAACAGACTCAGGAATAATAATGACAAAACTGCCTGAAGAATTCAAAAAAATAAGCGACACGGGATACGAAGGAAACATAGAAATGAAAAAAGGACTCAACGTGACAAACAACATAACAAAAAACTACGTCCTGAAATTTGAAGGAAACAAAGAAGGCACAGTCAACCTAATCGCACAGGCAAAATACTCAACAAGCGACTTCACCGACAGGGAGCTGCCCGAACTCAAAAAGAAAGTCACAATAGAAAGCCGGGGAATAAAAGTCAGAACAAACCTAAATGACCTTGAAATAGAAGCAAACCAACAGAAAACACTCAGAATCTGGCTGCAGAACCTCAACCCAGAATCAGCCATAAGAAAAGTGCTTATCCTCTTCACATCAGACGGGCTCGTGGAGCTGCCGGACGAATACATAGAAGAAATCCCCGCACAGGAACACAAAAAAATAGCGGAAAAAACATTCTATGCCCCGGACATAAACACCTCCAAAGGCTACAAGATAGAAGCAAATGTAACCTACATAACAGAATTCGGGCAGGAATACAGCAAGAAATTCACATTCACACAAACAGTAGAGAAGATAGCAGAAATCTCAATAACAAAAACGACAGACAGAGATGTCCTTGAAAACGGACAGGAAACAACAGTCACAGTAAAAGTAAAAAACCCAAGAAAAACAAAACTGCTCGGAATAACAGTCAAAGATGCCGTGCCTGAAGAATTCACAGTAACAGGACAGACATCAGCCACGCTCACACTCGCATCAGGCGACGAACAAACAGCATACACATACATAATAAAAGCGCCGCGCCTGACGCAGGAAAAGAAATACGAACTAAACACCACAGCAACCTACTCAGACGCCAATGCAGCAGACAAATACAAAAACCAAAAAAGCTACACGGCAGAAAAAAGCAGATCCGTAACAGTAAAGCCGCAAAAATTTGAGCTTTCAGCAACAAGAAAAACAGAAGGCGAAAACCTCTACAAAGGCGAGACATTCAAAACAATATACACGATAAACAACCCGTCAACAGACACAACAGCAGAAGACATAGTGATTAACATACCGCTGCAGCCGGAATTTGACCTCGCAGGAAAGCAAACACAGGCCTCAATAGGCAAACTGGAACCCGGAGAGCAGGCAGTCATAGAAACAATAGAAAAAAGAAGAATTAAAAAGACAGGCAGCCTCACCCTACAGAAAGCAAGAATAACCTACAGCAACCAGTTCGGAGAACACTTTGAAATAAACACAAGCGAAACACCAATAACAATACAATCCACAACACAAACAGACCTGCCATACATATCCCTGACAAAAAACGCGCCGGCTACTGCAAACAACACAGACTTCTTTGAAGTAAAGCTCGCAGCCTCCAATGAAGGCAAAACAATAGAAAGCATAGAAATAGAAGACGGAGAAATCATAAGAGCTGTGGCAATAAAAAACGGAAGCAACTACACCACCACATACACAAAAAGAATAACAACCCCCGGAAAATACAAACTCGGAAAAGCCACCGCAACCTACAAAATCGCAGGCACAGAATACCTGACCGCATCAGAAGAACCGGAGATAACCATAATTGAAAACCCCTCTGTGGCAATAGAAAAAACCGCGCCGAAAACAGCAAACAACAGGGAAAACTTTGAAGTAAAACTCACAATAAAACCACTGCTTGAAGCAATAACAAACCTCACAATACAAGACAACGGAAAAACCTTCCACTATCCAAGAGTTGAAAACGAGACAACAGAAACATACACCAAATCAATACAAACAGCAGGCACAACAAAACTCCCGGCAGCCAAGGCAACATACACCAACAAGGGAGAAACATACAGCACATCATCAAACGAACCCGAAATAGCAATCACAGAAATAAACCTGCTATCCATAGAAAAAACCGCATCAACAAACGCCACAAAAGCCGGAGAAGAAATTGAGATAACCCTCAAAATAAAAAACAAGGCAGACGACGAGCTGCCCATAGTCATAGCAGACCAAGGAAAGGCATGGGCGCTCACACTGGCACCAACACAGGAAAAAACACTGACACACAAAACAAAAGCAGAAAAAATGACACCTGCAACAGCAAACTACACATACAACGGGGAAACCTTCACGGCAGAATCAAACACACCAGAACTAACAATAACCGGAGAAGCAGAAAAAGAAAAGCTTATTAAAGAAGAAGGCGGAATAATACAAAAAATGGGCAAATTCCTGCTTTCAATAATAACCTGGCAAAGGGGCTGAAATGAGCATACTCGGAAAAGCAATGTTCTGGAAAAGAGACGAACTCGGGCTAGGAAACGAACTAGGGCTACCAAAAGGAAAGCCCGCAGACGACCTCGGAATGGAAATGCAACCACTCCCAAGAATGCCGCAAATGCCAATGCAGGAGCCAAGAATGGAAGCCTTCCAACAAAGACAGCAATACGAACAGCCATACAACTACGGACAAAACAAAGACCTTGAAATAGTATCGGCAAAACTTGACGCGCTCAAAGCAACCCTTGAAAGCATAAACCAGCGAATAGCAAACCTTGAAAGGATAGCATACGGAGACGAAGAACCGCGAAAAAGGGGATGGTAAAATCCTAAAAAAACACGCCTTTCTACTCACAACACTCGCAACCATCACAGCAGACCAGACAATAAAACTACTGCTGATACAAAACAACCTCAAACTCCCAATAGAATTAGTCCCGAAAGCAATAAGCATAGTGGCAACAAAAAACACAGGAATGGCATTCGGACTGCTCACAGGAAACAACACCGCATTCATAATACTGAGCATAACAGTAATAGCAGCAATAGCAACAATAGCCACAAGAATAAAAACCCTGCCCGAAACAGCAGCAACAGCACTAATCCTCGCAGGAACAGCAAGCAACCTCGCAGACAGGCTACTGAGAGGAGGGGTAATAGACTACATAAGCCTCGGTTGGCTGCCTGCATTCAACATAGCAGACGCAGCACTCACAACCGGAGCAGCACTGATAATAGCAGCCTACATAACACAAAAACTCAGGAAAAGGCGCATTACAAGCGCTTAGACTTAGAACGCCTCTTCTTACGTGCAGGCTTCTTCTTCTCAACAGAAGCGCCAACCTTCTTAACAGAAGGAGCCTTAGCAGGCTTCACCTTAC
>JACPBT010000059.1 GCA_016180145.1 Candidatus Woesearchaeota archaeon
CAGGCGCACCCCGAATACAAGTCAAGACTTGAAAAGCCATCACCGCTATTCTACGGGCTGATAAAAGCAGTGCTGGAAAAAAGATACGGAAGAGTATGAATGAAATAGTATTATACTAAACAGGTTTTCCTCCTATAAAGATATACCCCTCTGTGTTCAATCCAAGCTCTTTTAGCTTTGTGTGCTGATTTACCAATGGAACTAATGCGCTTGATTCCAAGATTTCCTTAAATTTTCCATCCTCATCATTAAATCCTGATGTGGCAACCAATCTTCCGTCTGTTTTTAGATGTCTCATGCCCTGTTCAAAAATAGCCTCCAAACTATTCCCCGAAAAGGCGGTGTAGGTAGAAGGCCTCCTGACCACTATCAAATCAAATTCAGCCCTGCCAGTCTTGTGCCGTATATCCAGATAAGTCCCTGACGACCTTGCATCCCCCAACAGTTCATCACCAATGAAGAAATCGCAAACTTGTTCGCTGTAAACATCCGGACCGAGCTTTAATCCGGCAACAAATACACTACCATTAGCATACCTGTAATTCGTTGCAAGAAAATGCCTTGTGGCGATAACCTCATCCTTCCCTACACCGATAAACAAACAGCTTTGAGTTTCTTTTGTTGGCTTATACACAGGCAAAAGGTGCTGATTAAGCAAATAGTTAAAGATGAGAGCGTCCAGCATAAGCTCCGGATTTCCCTCCTCAAGCTCCCTCAAAAATTTTAAGGCTCTATATTCAAGCATATTAAAAAGAGTTTAAGCGGCACTTAAAAATTTATCCCTCACAGCAGCGGCAGCAAGTGCAAATGTGCCAGCAATCGGCGCAGCCAAAACCTTTATTAATCAATCACAAGCCCCAAAGAAGCCATGCAGGAACAAAATCAGAAAGACAAACTCGGCTCGCTTGATGTATCCTCGTCATTCGGGGCAGGAGCTGGCAATGCAAAGGATACAAGCTGGATAAAGGAAGGCGGCGAACAGCAGAAACAGGAAAAAGAAAAACCGCAGCAAACGCAGCAAAAGCAGCCGGAAAGCAAAAAGCAGGGCAATAATGCAGAAAAGAAAGAAAACTTCATAATAAGAACCTATGATAAACACTACAAGAAACTACTTCTCATACCGGCTGCAATAACAATACTGGCATTTGCAATACTGCTGTCAAACTACGCAAGGACGGGAGAGTTCTTTGATACAGACGTATCAATAAAGGGCGGGGTAACCATAACAATACCGCAAGCCTACGGCGACCTTGAAGGACTGCAGGACTTCCTGACTTCCTCACTGGGAACAGCGGTCAACGTAAGGGCGCTGTCAGAGGCAGGAACGCAAAAAGGAATCATAATAGACGCGAGCATACAAAAAGACGAAGAGGTAAGCCGGCTGTTAAGCTTCCTGAGCGAAAAACTCGGCGCACTAAGCGAAGAGCAATACTCCCTGCAGGTAATAGGAAGCTCACTCGGCGCAAGCTTCTTCAAATCAATGATAACAAGCATAATCATAGCACTGCTCGTAATGGCAGTGGTCGTGCTGGTCTACTTCAGGATAGCGGCAGGAAAATGGACACCAATGCCAAGCCTATTCGTAATGTGGACAGTAATAGTTGACATGGTATGCACATTTGCAGCCATATCGCTGCTTGAAGTTAAGCTGTCAACAGCGGGACTTGCGGCATTCCTTATGCTAATCGGCTACTCGGTTGACACGGACATACTCCTTACAGTCAGGATGCTGAAAGGAAGGGACGAGAAAATCTTCAACAGAATACTCGGGGCTGCAAAAACAGGAATATTCATGACACTCACAGGAATGGCAGCCGTAGTCGCAGGGCTGTTCCTTACACAGTCAGACACCATCAAACAGATAATGCTCGTGCTTGCAATCGGGTTGGCATTTGACCTTATCCATACATGGATAACAAACACAGCAATACTGAGATGGTATATGGAGAGAAACAGGTATGGCACGAAGTAAACTCAACAGAATAGTGAAAGACAGAAGAGTAATAATCCTTGCAATCTGTGTTGTAATAGCGCTTATAGCAATAAACCCCAACCCATGGAGGGAAGAGGCGGTAATAAAAGCAGTAGACAAAGGCAGCGCGGCAGAAACAGCAGGGTTGAGGCCAGAGCAGAGGATAATATCCATAGACGGACAGCAGGTCAAAAACATTGAAGACGTCACGCGACTGACAAGCAACCTGAAAATAAACGACACAATAACAATAGAAACAAAAAACGCATTCTACAAGGTAAAAGCAAAGCCGAAAAGCAACGAGAGCAATGAAGCTGAGGGCATAGGAATAATCGCGGCAAACGCGCCAAAAACAAAAATCAAGACAGGATTGGACCTCAGAGGCGGAATAAGAATACTCCTCAAACCGGAAACAAAGATATCAAAGACAGACCTTGAACTCATAAAGGAAAACATAAACCGGAGAGTAAACATTTACGGACTCTCAGATGTTGTCGTAAGAGACGCATCTGATATCTCAGGAAACCAATACATAATGGTGGAAATAGCCGGAATAACAGAGAAAGAAGTCCGCGAATTTGTATCCAAGCAGGGCAAATTTGAAGCAAAAGTCGGGAACACATCCGTATTCAAGGGAAATGACGTAATAGAGGTATGCAGGTCAGCTCAATGCTCAGGAATAGATGTCAGAAGCGGAGGATGCGGGGCGGCATCAGCAGCAGACTGGGCATGCCCGTTCTACTTCACAATAAGCCTGAGCCAGGAAGCAGCACAAAGGCAGGCAGAGGCAACAAAAAACCTCGCAGTCATAGAAGGATACCTCAGTGAAAAGCTATACCTCTACCTTGACGACGAACTCGTAGACCAGCTAAACATAGGAGAAAGCCTGAAAGGCGAGCCGGCAGTATCAATACAGATATCAGGCAGCGGCTTTGCAACAACAGAAAACACGGCAACAAAAGCGGCAATACAGGAAATGAAAAAGCTCCAGACAATACTCATAACAGGCTCACTGCCTGTAAAGCTAACAGTAGAAAGAGCAGACTCAATAAGCCCAATCCTCGGAAAAGGATTTGTAAAAAACGCGCTGCTCACAGCACTGATAGCCACAGGAGCAGTAACCATCATACTGCTCATAGCATACAGGAAACTTGCAGTGGCAATACCCATAATGATAACAAGCCTCACTGAAGTATACCTCATGCTCGGCGCAGCAGCAATCATAGGATGGAACATTGACTTAGCAGCAATAGCAGGAATCATAGCAGCCGTAGGAACAGGCGTAAACGACCAAATAATAATCACAGACGAAGCCCTGAAAGGAGGAGCGCGCAAGCTATACAGCTGGAAAGAAAAAATCAAAAGCGCATTCTCAGTAATATTCGGAGCATACTTCACAAACCTATTCGCAATGCTGCCGCTATTCGTAATAGGCGCAGGAATGCTCAGGGGATTTGCGCTAACAACAATAATAGGAATGACAGTCGGAGTGTTTATAACAAGGCCTGCATACGCAAAGATAGTGGAAATACTGACGGAAGAAAAGTGAGACTCAAACAATGCCAGCTGTGCTTTCTTGCGATAATTAACTGTGGCAGCAGCAATTACAACTAATACCCAAATCAGCCTAAAACACAGGAACCACAACAAACCACGGCAAAAATGAAAACCTTTTAAAGGAACTCCCGCAACTCTTTTCCTGT
Organism: Candidatus Woesearchaeota archaeon; assembly: GCA_016180145.1. Taxonomy (GTDB): domain Archaea; phylum Nanobdellota; class Nanobdellia; order Woesearchaeales; family UBA10216; genus JACPBT01. The sequence continues at coordinate 3,676 of JACPBT010000059.1, forward strand.
GAGCCTGTAGCGCAGTCTGGAACAGCGCGAGAGGTTCCTAACCTCTAGGTCCAGGGTTCAAATGCCGGATTAAAACGGCCTGAAAGTCCCTGCAGGCTCGCTTAATACTCAAAGGTTTATGAAATGAGGAAGCTTGCAATCGCATTCTCAGCTGCCGTGGGCAGCGCCCTTTTTCTTGCGGTCCTGCTCTTTGCCGGCTTTGACAGCATCATTGAATCTTTCCGCGAATTCTCACCGTTTTACCTTTTACTGTTCCTTCTGATGTCGCTCGCCCTTTACATTACTACAACATGGAGGTGGGCTACTATTGTCAGGTATCAGGGGCTTAAAGCGCCTTTCATAACCCTGCTGAAGTATAAAGTAATTGCGAGCGCTGTGAGCTACCTTACCCCTGCAGTCAGGATAGGAGGCGAACCCCTGCGCGGTTTTCTCTTCAAGCGGAAGTTCGGGCTGAAAGGAAGCGAGGCATACTCCTCTGTCTTTCTTGAGATGAGCATTGGAATAGCGATTGACACCATATTTTTCTGCTCTGTGCTTTTCGCTTTCCTTGTTTTTTTCACAATCCCCGCAGAGCTTGAGGCTTATTCCATGGTTTTTTCCGTAGCTGCACTGGCTCTTGTCGCGGCGTTTTACATTTCCATTATAACGCATCACGGACCCCTTTCCCTGCCGTTCAGAGCGCTTTATTTTTTAATAAAGGCAAACCTGCTCAGGCAGCTTGTCAAGCGCATCGTGGCTGTTGAGGACGCCATGGCAGCATTCCTTCATTTCAGGAAGAAAGGGGTTTTCCAGGCTGTCATCATTTCACTCATAGGACTGCCGGTGACTTTTTTCCAATACAAGTTTGCACTTTTAAGCATTGGCGTTAATGTGCCTTTTGAGATTATCCTGCTCAGCATCGCAGCCACAACAATCGCAGGCATTGTTCCCATACCAGCAGCATTCGGGATTCAGGAACTCACCAACTTTTCAGTCTTCAGCATAATAGGCATGCCAAGCGTTGGCTTTGCACTTTCCCTCATCATACGCTTTAAGGACATCCTCTTATCATTCATTGGCATGGCGCTTCTCTCATATGAGGGACTAAACGTGCTTGAAATACTGAAGAGCAAAAAGCATTAAGCAACAGGCTTACACAAACTCAAACTTCTCATGGAAGCTCTCCATCTCAGGAGTGAATATCTTCAGCTCAAGGTATTTCTTTATCATCCCCTGAAGCCTGTAAGCGTCCTGATACAGGATTTTCTTGTTCTCCTCAAGGTTTTTCTTTATCAGCCGTGTCCTCATCCAGTTGTCAAAGAAGCCCAGTAGTGGCTTTTTAGAAAGCTCAGGCACGACTATGTAAGGCCTTATTATTATTCTCAACTCTCCCTGCTGGACTTTTTCCTTCTTTCCTTCCCGCATTACTTCAACATCATACATCTGTATCACGTTCCAGTCAATATCAAGATGATGCTTGTAATAACTGTTAACGCTTGAAGTGTTGCCGCCTGCTTTCACAGTCCTCCACCATATCCTCAGCTCTTTCTCATTCGGACTTACCGAGGTCCCCCTCCGGTAATGGTAGAGTATCTCCATGCTTCCCTCAAGGCTTTCCTCCCCTTTTGAATCCTGGAAATCATTCTCAATAAGCCACTGCCTTGTAACCCTGTAGAG
>JACPBT010000108.1 GCA_016180145.1 Candidatus Woesearchaeota archaeon
AATTATGTCCCGCGTGGTTATTTCTGCTATCACGTTTTCATTGGAGCTGTCTCTTTTCACAATGTCAACAACAAGGTAGCCGTCAAGTATCGGGGCTTCCGCATTCACGACTTTGACCTGCAGCACTGCATTGTCGCCGGCATTCTGTGCGGGTTCGTTAAGCTGCGCGCTGATTGTTGCGCTTAGCCTTGGCTCGTTGTCTGCAGCGGCGTTGCTGGTGAGAATGGATACTGATAAAGCTATCATTAGCAGCATCCAGCACCCGTTTTTTAATCTAAAAAGCGTGTCAAACCCCTCTTTTTCAGCTCTGGTGCAAATATCATGCAGGCAGTATTTAAAGGTTCCTTTTTCATGGCAAAGTCAAGTTAAGTGTCAAAAGTGCTAAATAGTTGTTTTCTTCTAGAAAATTCGAGCTCAGGCAGCTGAAGCTGCCCTCCGCCCGGAGTACACGAAATGATACAAACAGATTTGAGTAGCTTTAGCTATAAAAAAGGTTCGCTTTGCGCCTTTTACCTTTGAAAAGAGAGTCTGGATTGTTAAGCAATACTTGAAAGGAGTGTCAACTAACAAGATAGCAATGTCACAGCGAACCTCAAGGATGACTGTGTCAAACCTGATCAGGCAATATAGGGAATTAGGTTGGGTTGGTCTGAAAGACCATAAAACTGGTCGCCCAGAGACAAGTTTAAATCCGAACACAGAAATCGTGATTCTAGACCTTAGGAAAAGATTCAACTATGGAGCGTGCAGAATTGAAGAAGCCCTCAAGAGCAAAGGATTTGGTGTATCACATCGCCAAATAGAGAAGCTTCTCCTCAGAAATGGGTTTGTAAAGCCCAATATCAAAAAGCAAAAAGCCCGTAAATGGGTTAGGTACGAATTACCTAACCCAAATGACTTATGGCATACTGACTGGAGCTATGACCCGTTCACCCAAAAACAGCTAGGCGCTTACATAGACGACAGAACAAGACTACTAACAAGCTTCGGCTTGTTCAAAAATGCCAATTCAGAGAATAGCATTGCTCTTCTAAGATCTGGAATTACTCAATATGGCAAACCTAAAAGCGTGATGACTGACCATGGAAGCCAATACTATGCAAATCATCCTAATGCTGTCCAAACAAATACCCAGTTCAGAATTGAACTGGATATGCTTGGAATCAAACATTATTTGGCCAGAGTTAACAGGCCGCAAACCAATGGCAAAATTGAACGATTTTTTCTGACTTACAAAACAGAATTCGCAACAGGCTCGTTCAAAACCATAACAGACTACATAAACCACTACAACAACGAACGCCAACACATGAGCTTGGGGTATAAGACCCCCAAGCAAGTCTGGGAAGAATGTAAACCAGTTTCGTGATGTAAAGCAGTTTCGTGATAATAGACTTTGCGCCTTTTGCAAAAAATGCGGTGAAGAAGACTTTTACAGAAAAGGCAAAAACGAGCAAGGCTTTCAAAAATATGAGTGCAAAAAATGCGGGTTTTGCGGGTTTCGCTTTGTTTGGACAAGTGACTTGCCAAGAAGAAGAACATTCAGCCACATTATCGGTTTTGCTGTTGAAATCTATACGGATTTGAAAAAAGGAATTTCGTTAGAAGGAATAGCTGAATTGTTATTGCAAATATTTAACGTAAAATTCAGCCGAGAAGCTATAAGGCAATGGGTATTAACAACAAAAAAGCCGATTTCCCGACGAGAAATCGCCGTGCCAACAACTTGGCACGCAGACGAAACTTATGTGAAAATCAAAGGAAAGGGTAATTGGCTTTGGATAGTTTATGACAAAATCGGAGTTCTTTCTTGGCACATTAGCAAGACAAGACGAATTAAGGATGCACGCATCCTTCTGAGCACAGCAATGCAAGTATCTGGAGTAAGGCCTAAAAGAATCATCACGGATGGCTTAGAGCAATACAATTATGCGATTAAGAAAGAGATTGGCTGGAATTATAAAGAGCAAAGGAAAAGGCATGTGGTCAGCAGTGGAATTGGAAGGAACTGGTTTATTGAAAGGCTGAATAGGGAAATTAAGCGCAGAATCAAGTGGTT
>JACPBT010000060.1 GCA_016180145.1 Candidatus Woesearchaeota archaeon
TTAAAGGCACGAATCAGATGAACGAATCAAACGGACTGTTAATCAACCATGACCCGCTTCAAATAAGCAAGGTAACTCTGCGCCATAAAGGACTGTTCCAGAGATTCTTCAAAAACGTAAAGCAGCCGCTGGCAGACACAACTTTCACAATGAGGCACATCTGGGCGCAGCCGCTCAAGCACACATGGACACTAATAAACAACAACTTATGCGTATTCGGCTTCCTGAAAGACAAATTCGTCCTCTGGGGGCCCCCTCTGGGCGGCAGCAAGCCAACAGAAACAATGATGCTCTGCTTTGAGCTTCTTGACAAACTCAACAGCGCAGCAGGGATAAGCGCAAGCCCAACAGCAACCTACATCCCGGAATCAATGAAAGACACTTTTGAACAGGTTGCGGATGAAACAGGAGCCGTCCTCAACCCATGGACGACTGATTATGTTTACAGCACAAAGGAGCTTATTGAACTGAAAGGGGAAAAATTTGAGTCGCAAAGGCACAAAGTAAACCGGTTCATGAGCAACTACGACTACAGCGTTGAGCAGTTTGACTTCGGAAAGCATGCTTCAGAATGCCTGAAACTCATAGACCTATGGGAAAGCTGCAAGAGCGAGACGGTAAGCGATGAATTCGGGTATGAAGTTTCTGCCGAAGCAAATGCCGCAAGGCGGGTGATAAGGTATTCAAGAAGCCTTGACGTGCGCGGGGTAGTGCTGAAGATTGAAGGCACAACAGCAGGAGTAAGCATTGGAGAGCCGCTAACGCATGAGATGTGCAGCAACATAATAGAAAAAACCAACCCAACAGCAGCCGGCGCATCTGAGTTCATCTTCAGAGAATTTGCAAAACAGTGGGAAACCTACCCGTTCCTGAACGCACAGGACGACTTTGGCGTGGATTACCTGAAAAAAACCAAGCTTTCCTACAATCCGGTCATGCTGATTAACAGCTACTCCCTGCAAAAGAAATAACCGATAAGCTTGTAGACCAGCTTTGCAGCAAGCACGTTTGGCGCATAATTACCGGCAATAGGCATAAGCTCGGTAACGTCAAAGCCAACAACATTTTTCCCGCCTGAAATTCTCCGCATCAGCTCAAGGACATCATACCACCCCAAGCCGCCAGGCTGCGGAGTCCCAACAGAGGGCATGATTGAAGTGTCAAAAGCGTCCAAATCAATTGTTATGTAAACATTTTCGCCAAGGTTTTTCACAACATCCCCAATCCAATCCCCGTTTTTATCCAAGTCCTTTGCAAAAAACACCTTAATCCTGCCCACGCTGCCTTTTATGTGATCAGCCTCCTCCTCCGCTATGCTCCTTACACCGACAGAAACAAGCGGGCACATCTCAGAAATGCGGCGGGCAACGCAGCCATGATTATACCTGTTTTCAGAATGCTCATCCCTCATGTCAGCATGCGCATCCACATGGAGAACCGTTAAGTCAGGATATTTTTCCAAATGCGCCTTCACAGAGCCGCTGCTCAGCGAATGCTCACCGCCAAGCAGCACAACCCTCTTCCCGTCATCAAGAAGAACCTTCACAGACTCATAGACGCGATTAACCATCTTCCCGGCTTCGTCAACCACGTCAAGCTCGTCAAGCGTGCAAATGCCAATCTCAGAGAAATTCCTCCCTGACTCCTCATCATAGAACTCAAGAGAGCGCGACGCCTCAATTATCGCCATGGGGCCGTTCCTCGTGCCTGACTGGTAGGTAGTGGTGGCATCATAAGGCACAGGAAGTATGGCAACTTTCGCATTGTCATAGTCTGCAAGCTCATGGGGAATAGCGCCAAAATTAAACGGGAAATAAAAATGCGGATTCTTAACAGCCATACAGTGCCATGACTGCCAACTCATATATATTTTTATAGGAAAAAAGCATGAAAAAAGAAAAAATCACCTGCGAATTGCCTTAGGCCTTTCGCGGACTGCAATCTCAGCAGCCTTCTCATGGCTCCTTGGGTAGTGCTTGACAAACTCCCTGCCGCGAATTATGAAGTTCCTTTCAACCTTTTCAGCGCCAAACATCCCTTTTAGCGCATCAGCAGCGTAGTTTATGTCAAAATCCCTGCATGAAAAAATGTCAAAAGAGGCATACCTGTCAGACGGGAAGGTGTGGATTGACATATGGCTCTCAACCAGAATAACAAAGCCGGTTATACCTCCCCTGTCAAATGAATCTGCGCCCTGGTCAGGAGCAACAGTGAGCTGCGGCTCAGCAAACTTGTGCATGCCAATCTGCTCAGGCATATCACTTAAAATCTTAAAAACAAAATCGTGGTCAGCAAGCTTCTCAGCGTCGCAACCATACAAATCAAGCGTCAGATGCGGTCCAAACATTTTATTTAAACACCTCGTTTAAGAATGATAATGAGTTAAATCTATCTATCATGATGTTCTTCTTCAGAACAAGCGCGGCACTCTCTCTTTTTCCTGAAAAGGATTTTTCTGATTTTTTGTTTGTGTGCATTTCAGTTAACTTTTCCTGATGATTTCTTTTTTGGGAACACTACTATTTAAACTTAACGCTTTTTTGTTTCCAAAAAAATATTTTTTCTAAAAAAATTTTAGAAATTTTGCATTTTGGAAGGATTTTTGCCGGATTTTCATGCAAAAAAGTTTTTTTCGCAGCGCAATCACTGAAAAAATTCATCAGTTGCGCACACAAGCAGCGGAAAAACAACGGCAGCATCGCCGTAAATCGTGACAGACTTTGAGTTTTCCTTTATCTTGCCCCACGATTTCGCCTCCGAGGTCGTGGCGCCGGAAAGGGAGCCGTGATAAGGGGAGCTGCTGTTGACGTAAACAGCGTAATCCAACCCGTTGATTATGTTTGAGATTATAGTGTGGTGCTTCGCAATGCCTCCGCCCAGAATTATTGCCAGAGTCTTTTCAGCGCCCATGCTTATGCCCATAAGCCTTGTAAAATCACTGACGCCGTCCACAATAAAGTCATTGCGCCTCTGCCTGAAAAAGGCAAGCTGCATCCCGAAAGCGCCGTCAGTTATGCCCGGGCAGAAAACAGGAATAGAATTTTTGCTGCACCAGTAAAGAAGCGAGTTTTCATTCATTCTTTTTCCAACCTCATCAAGAAGCTCGCTAACTGTCAGGGTTTTCCTTTCATTGTAAATGCTTTGAAATATTTCAGAAGATTTACTCTCAAGAAACTCATACCTGTCATTAGGGACAAAGACATTGCCCATCCTGTTGATTCCCTCCCGCCCAAGCGCCTCATCCTCAGCCTCAAAACTCCCCTGAAGATATGGAAAGGCGCTCCTTATAATGTCCTCATCAACAGAGCCGCTTGTTGTAATCACTGCATCAATCTTCTTCCGCTTAGCCAAATCAATAAAGATGCCGCGCAAGCCTGAAGCAGCCATGTTGGAAGTAAAACTGAGAAAAGTAAAAGCGTTGTTCCTTTTCGCCTCTGAAATAATCTCCGCCCCAATCCCGATATTCTGCCCCTGAAAGCCTGAGCTTCTCAACTGCCTTACAAGCTCCCTTACGCTCATTCCGCCTGAAAGCCTCAAGTCATCTACTGTATTCTGCGGCATTTCCATAAAAGAAAGGGTTACAGCAGTGCTTAAAATTCTTTTGATGTCAAATGAAAAACTATTTAAACGCACTTACTAAAAGTTTTAATTATGAAAGTTGTTTCGGAGCAGCCGCTGTTTGAGATTTCGCTCAGGAAATACGAAAAGCCGCACTCCCTCAAGGAAAGGGAACTGGTCAAGAAGCTGTGCCTCAGCCTCGGAATGCTCCAGCCCGGGGATTCAAGGGATGTTGTTGTTGATGTTTTCCACGTTCTTCTGAAAAGTGTCAGGAGAAAAAAGCTCCTGAATGTCGCTGAAATAGAAAAGAAAGTAATACAGAACAGAAAGCTGCACAGGATAGCGATGCTCGGAGTCGCATCCTCAAACATAAGGCGGCAGCTAAAGCGGCTGAGAAACATACTGGTAATTGAGAAAGTCAAAAGCAGATACAGGGTGTGCGAATTCATGCCGCTAAAGGAACTTTTTGAGGCAAAGATTGAAAAGCTCGTCCTGCAGGACATTTCTGACCGGATAAAGGAATACCTCTCTGAAGCGGATTCCGCTTTCGGCGCCGGCAAAAGATAGCCTGCCGTCTATAAAATGCAAATATTTAAATACAAGATGCACTAAGGAATGTAAAATACGACGACAAAATCGTCTTAAAAAACCAAAGGGGGTCTGAAAAAATGGCTGAAAAAGTAGCAAAAGTCGGAGTAAAAAAGCAGGTCGGATACCTGTATTTTGTCAATAAGCACGGTGACGTCGCAAGGGCAAAGATGGTAAGAGGCGGCAGAAAGAAAGGAAAGCAAAAGCAGGAAGTCGTTGCCAAGGCAGGCGTCAAGAAGCAGAAGGGATACCTCTACTTCATAGACAAAAAAGGAGACGTTTCAAAGGCAAAGATGGCAAGGGGAAGGTAAGCTTCCTCCCTTATTTTTTATTTTACTTTTTCTTTTATCTTTTCCCTTTCAGCAAGAAGCACTCAAACTCTTAATGACTTTATCGCTGCGGCAGCATCCTTACTGCCGTAAATATACGAGCCTGCAACCAGAACGTCAGCGCCAGCAGAAGCAGCAAGCCTTGCAGTTTCTGCGTTTATCCCGCCGTCAACCTCAATGGCAGTTCTGAGCTTTTTACTGTCCAAAAGCTCCCTGAGCGCCCTAATCTTCGGAAGAACAGACTGGAGGAACTTCTGGCCCCCGAATCCGGGGTTAACCGTCATAAGAAGAACCATGTCAACATCCTCAAGCACGTAATCCAATGCAGTAAGCGGGGTGGCAGGGTTCAAAACAACAGCAGCCTTTGCGTTGCTTTCCTTTATCCTTGCAATAGTCCTGTTAAGATGGGTGACAGCTTCAACATGGACAGAAATGCTGTCCGCACCGGCAGCTGCAAACTCATCAACAAACCGGTCAGGATTGTCAATCATAAGATGGACGTCAAGGGGAAGCTTTGTAACCTTCCTTATTGCAGCAACTACAGGAGGGCCGAAAGTTATATTCGGAACAAAATGCCCGTCCATGACATCAACGTGAAGCATGTCAGCGTGCTTCTCAACCCGCTTTACCTCACTGCCAAGCTGCGAGAAATCCGCAGACAATATTGACGGGGCAATCTTCACCATAACACAGGCATCACCAATCTGGTATATAAATTTAATCAAGGCGCGGGGACAATCTGTATAGTACCGAATTCACGCAACATCTTTTTGGCACGTTCTAAACTAAAGCTGTAGCCGAAAAACCACACAGGACACCCCCTCTGCACATCTGGCTGA
>JACPBT010000061.1 GCA_016180145.1 Candidatus Woesearchaeota archaeon
CGTGCAGGAGAACTCAACTATCAAAGAAAAAAAGAAGGCAAAAAATGGGGCATGATGGATTCAATAATTGTGGCAACGGCGCAGGTTTACGGCCTGAAGATACTGACAAAGGACAATGCATTCAGGGATTTGGCTGAGGCGGAGGTTTTGTGATGAACAAAGACATAATGGCCTGTTGCTGAAGCGAAAGGTTTATTAATAAGCTCAACTTATTCTGGATTAGGTGATGTTATAATGGTGCAGGCGTTGGTTGAAATTGACGAGAACACGAACAGGGTGCTTAATATTGTTAAGGCCAAATACAATCTGAAGGACAAGAGCGAGGCCATTACACTTGTGGTGAGCGAGTATGTTGATTATGCGGATGAGCCTGAGCTGAAACCCGAATTTATTGAAAAGATGGAGCGGATTGCGAAGCAGAAAAACATCCGTGTAGGTGACTTTGCCAAGAGGTATGGCCTGAAAGGCAGGTAGCCAATCTTTGGGAAAAAGGTGCTTCTTTGTGTATGATTTGGATGTTAAGCCATAGCTTTCTCGGTTGCACAATGTTTTGACCAACAACACCAACCAGTTCTTCAAGTGTGTAAGCTGTAGCTGTTGAGTCAACCGCAAACTAAACTTAAAGCAGGTGATAACTCACAATCAAACCTGCAGCAAGCAGCGCAATCGTATTCAGAACCTTGATTAACGGGTTCAATGCCGGACCTGAAGTGTCCTTGAAAGGGTCGCCAACAGTATCGCCAACAACAGCAGCCTTATGGGCATCACTGCCCTTGCCGCCGAGGTTGCCTGCCTCAATAAACTTCTTGGCATTGTCCCACGCTGCCCCGCTGGTGGTCATTGTAATTGCCAACAGCAGTCCTGTAACTATGGAGCCTGCGAGCAGCCCGCCAAGAGCCTCAGGGCCAAGCAGCAAACCAACAAGAAGGGGGGATGCAACTGCAATTATGCCAGGCAAAACAAGCTCCTTAATTGCGGCTTTAGTGCTAATGTCAACACACCTTGCATAATCAGGAACTGCCTTACCCTTCATAAGCCCGGGAATCTCCCTAAACTGCCTGCGCACCTCCTCAACCATGCCGGTAGCAGCCCTGCCAACAGCCCGCATTGTAAGACTGGAAAAAAGAAAAGGAAGCATGCCACCAATAAACAAGCCGACAACAACAGCAGGAGTGTAGAGATTAATCATCTCAATTCCTGTAAGCTCCCTGTAAGCCGCAAAAAGAGACAAAGCAGCAAGCCCCGCAGAGCCAATTGCAAACCCCTTGGTAACGGCCTTGGTTGTGTTGCCAACAGCATCCAAAGGGTCTGTAACAGCCCGGACAGACTCAGGCATTTTGCTCATTTCAGCAATCCCGCCTGCATTGTCAGTTATCGGACCATACGCATCAACAGCAACTATTATAGCGGTCATTGCAAGCATTGCAGTAGCCGCTATGGCAACACCATAAAAGCCACCGCCAAAAGTGTAAGCAAGGAAAGCCCCGGCAACAATGGCGATTACCGGAACCAATGTGCTCTCCATACCCTTGGCAACACCCATAATGATAACAGTCGCCGGGCCGGTCTTAGCAGAATCTGCAATCTGCTGAACAGGCTTACGCGTAGCCGCAGTATAATACTCAGTAACATAACCTATAACTATCGTGACACCAAGCCCTATAACTGAAGAGATAAAATAACGGTAATGGTCAAACATAAGCGCATTAACAACAAAAAAACCGACAGCTGAGAGGATTGCACTGACAAGAATACCCCTGTTAAGCGCAGACCACACCCTGGCAGCAGATGATGCGCGAACAAAAAGGCTGCCTGCAACAGAAGCCAAAACAGCCACACCGCACAAAACCAAAGGCAGAACAAGCTCACTCACCGAACCAGCTCCAAAAGAAGCCCATGCCAGAAGCATAGCAGCAATAATAGTAACGGTATAGGACTCAAACAAATCAGCAGCCATACCCGCACAATCACCAACATTGTCACCAACATTGTCAGCTATAACCGCAGGGTTCCTCGGGTCATCCTCAGGAATGCCCTTCTCCACCTTCCCGACAAGGTCAGCACCAACATCAGCGCCCTTGGTATAAATCCCGCCGCCAACCCTTGCAAAAAGGCTTATAAGGCTCGCACCAAAACCAAAACCGATCAGAAGATTCGGGTCACGAACAACGAAATACAAAGCAGAAACGCCAAGCAGCCCAAGACCTGCAACAGCAAAACCGGTAACAGCACCGCCACGGAAAGCAACATCAAAAGCAGCCTTCAACCCTTTAGTAGCAGCCTGAGCAGTCCTAACATTAGCACGCACAGACACCATCATGCCAATGTAACCTGCCAAAGCTGAAAGGAAAGCGCCAAGCAGGAAAGCAACAGACAAAACCCACGAATGAAGCGCAACATAAATGACAACCGCAAGAGCCAAAGCAATCATAGCCACAGTCCTATACTGCCGGTTAAGATAAGCAACAGCGCCGCCCCTGATGGCAGAAGAAATCCTCAGCATAGCCTCGCTACCCGAATCCTGCCTGAGAACATTCAACGTCAAAAGCAGCGAAAACAAAAGCGCAACAAAACCCCCGCCAAAAACAAGAACATAAACCACAGGTGAAACCATAGCCATCAAAAAACACCTCCCAACATGCTGATAGCGGAAAAACAGAATTATTTAAAGGTTTCTAAAAAGTTGAGTTGCATTACCCTCAGCAGCAGCCACAATAACTACCAAACTATGCCTGCACTATAACAAAAACAATGCCTCGCCGAGGCTCAGTCAATCCTCGGCAAGCACATAAACAGCCTTAAGCGCAACAATAATTGAAGCTGGCACAACAAAAGTCAGCACAGAATGCAAAACACCTGCCACATAAGCGCCAATAAAGGCAATATCACCAAGAACAGCGCCGCCTAACGCAGTCACAACAACAAGAGATGCCGTAGCAAGAAGGAACGCCTGAGCCTCCCTCATTGTAACATTAAGCAAGCCGACAATTATGCCAAGCACTATAAGAACAGTGCTCAACGAAGCATTAGGACTGCCAGGATAAACAATACCGCCAAGAATAGCAATCAACGCGCCAAGAACAAAAAACAAACCGCCAATACGATTCATGCCACCACCGGAAAAATTAAGCTTCTTTACACCCCTTTTTGCCATAAAAACACCTCCTGAACCCTTTTTTGAGGAAAGACGTATATAAAGCTTTCTGAATCCGGCAGCTGATTTCAGGCATGACACCGCTTATTCCACAACTTCATAAGAGGAGAAATAACGCCAGCTATGAGAGCAGGAATAAACATGGCAGATGGAGACGACTGATGGCTCATACTATTACAAAAAAGTTTTGAGTCCACAAACCCGACAGAGCAAAAACCAAAGGAGGCGGCTAAAGAAAGTCCAGCCGATTAGACAGAGCCAAAAAAGCTACCAATAGATTTTTAAACCAGCACCCCTTACCGATGAGCATGCAGATACGCGAAACAACATCAAAATTCGTAAAGGTAAGATGCCCCAAATGCAAAAATGAGCAAATAACATTCAGCAAGGCAGCAAGCACAGTAAACTGCCTGGTCTGCTCAAAAACACTCGCAGAGCCAACAGGCGGAAAGTCAAGAATAAAGTCCAGAGTATTAGAGGTACTTGAATAAATGCTTCTTAAAAAAACAGGCTTCCCAGAAACTTCAGAACTTCTACTTTGCACTGTAACATCCGTCCAAAGCCACTCGGTATTCGTCCAGATAGACGAATACGGCATAACCGGAATGATACACATATCCGAAGTAGCGCCGGGCAGGATAAGAAACATAAGGGACTATGTAGCTGAAGGAAAAAGCATAGTATGCAAAGTCCTCAAAGTAAACCCTGAGCGCGGGCACGTGGACCTGTCGCTCAGAAGAGTGAGCGAAAGCCAGAAGCGCAACAAGATAAACGAAATCAAAAAAGAAAAACTCGCAGAAAAGCTTGTAGAAATAGTAGCAGGAAACCTGAGCATTGAAACAAAAAATCTCTATCCTGCAATCTATGAAAAGGTAAGAGAACACTTCTACCTCATGTTTGAATGCTTTACAGAAATAGCAAAAGGCACGTTTGAAACCTCAAAGCTGGGGCTTCCAAAAAACGTGGCTGAAGAACTGAAGAAAGTAGTGAACGACAGGCTAAAGCCCGAAGCAATAGAATCAATATGCATCCTAAAGCTCACAAGCTACGCCCCGGACGGGGTGGAAGCTATAAAAAATGCCCTGAAGAACGCTGCATCAACCGGCGCAAAAATAAAATACAGGGGAGGCGGCACATACTGGCTGAGCGTCAACGCCCCAACCTACAAGGAAGCGGAAGCGGTTATGGAAAAATCAGCAAACGCAGCACTTAAATACATCAAATCAAAGCACGGCACAGGAGAGATTGCCGAAACACAGGCATAGCGGGACATGAAACACATAAAAAAATGCGCAGCATGCATGAGATACACCCTGAAAGAGGAATGCTGCAGCAAACCAACAATAATGCCGAAGCCTGCAAAGTTCAGCCCTGAAGACGCATACGGCAGCTACAGGAGAACCGCAAAGCAGAAAGAACTGAAAGAGAGAGGACTCATATGAACACATGGAAAATAGTCAAAACCGGAAAAGTGCCAAAAATACAAAACCCTGCAATGATTGAAGGGCTTCCCGGAATAGGCAACGTCGGAAAAGTAGCAGTAGACTTCATAATAGAAGAGCTAAAAGCAGACAAGATTTACGAACTGCAATCAAACCACATGCCAAACTCAGTGTTTGTAAACGAGCAGAACCTTATAGAGCTGCCGACAATCTCAGTATACCACAAAAAAGCAGGCAAAAGGGACATTCTCTTAGCAGGAGGAGACGCCCAGCCGATTGACGAGCCGTCAACATACGACTTCTCGGAAACAGTGCTTGACATAGTAAAATCATTCGGAGGAAATGAGATAATAACACTCGGAGGAATAGGGCTGCCGGCAATACCAAAAGCGCCAAAGGTATACTGCACAGGCACATCAAAGGAATTCATAGAAAAATACGCAAAAGGAACCACACTCAACCCACACCTCTACGGAATAGTCGGCCCCATAATGGGCGCATCAGGAATAATACTCGGACTCGCAAAAAGAAGAAACATAAACGCAATATCACTACTTGCAGAAACATACGGACATCCCATGTACCTCGGAATAAGGGGCGCAAGGGAAATAGTCCGAATACTAAACAACAAGTTCTCACTGGGAATAAGAATAAGCCAACTGGACAAGGAGATAAGAGAGCTTGAAGAAGAAGCGGCACGAACAACAAAAGCAGCACTCCCAAAAGTAATGAGAGGACTGCCAAAAGGAAGCGAGGCAAGCTACATAGGATAGAAGCAAATGCGACAGGGCAAAGTTGGGTTAAACTCAATAAATTTGGAGTCCTAACAACGAATCAGGGAAGTTTTCCTTTAGAAAAATTATTATAGTATATATTTTACCTAATAATCATGGAATTGGAAGATTTTATAGTCAAGGCGAAGAGGAGCACTTATGCTAGTGGAGTCAAACCGAAGTTTTTAGATTGGGGTTTTGAAGAACTAACTTATGAGGAAGAGGATTTATTTTATAGAGATAGATGCTGAGGTTAAGAAATGATAACAAAGGAACAAGGAAAAGAAGAAATAAAGAAGCTTGTTGAGAAAT
>JACPBT010000014.1 GCA_016180145.1 Candidatus Woesearchaeota archaeon
CAAAAGAATGCTCCTCGTGGTGTTTCTCCACGAGGAAACCATATTCTTTTGTAAGTTGTTTCGAGATGGAATCCTGCTTCGTCAATTGCTACAATTTCATAACCCAGATATTCTTTTTCAAGTTTTTTTTAAACTCCTCTCTAAATTCTGCAACCTTTTGCGGATCGCTTCTCATGTGTCGGCTGCGGGGTGTTATTCTCGAGAAATTGAGCTTGTGTAGTATTCTTCTGCAATGTCTTGGAGAATAATTCATGTTCGTTTTTGAGTTTATCATATCATAAAATTGTTTTGTATTTATCGAACAGAATTTCTTATTTGCTTCTCTTGCTTCTTTTACAAATTCTCTTTTAAGTCTAGACATAGTGTTTTTTGTCAACGGTGTTGGTCTGCCACTTCGTGGCAAAGTTTGAAGAGAAGAACCATTTTTTTCTCTTTGCAGCCAAAAATTAACTGTTGGTTGGCTGCAACCAATGATGTTGGCTATTTCTTGCTGTTTCTTTCGTTGCTTCGATAATTTAACTATCAGTTCACGTTGGGTTAAGTTTAGCATAAAACATACAATAACATAACTAGCATTTATAGTTTACTTTTGTCATTTACTACTCAGTAGAAAAGCATTTATAATGGTTTAATTCAGAATTTCTCAACGTGAAAGTTAAAAATAGACCGGGAATTGAAGCGTGGTTAGTGATTGGTGTTGTAGGATTTATTTTAGGAATAATCGAGTCGTTTGGCGTGTATTTTAGGTTGCTCAGCAATTTAAATTTTACTAGTTTCACTGAATTAAGCTATAGAATTTTATCTGCTCTTTCTGGCGGGGTTATATACTTTTTCACTTTTGCAGCAATTTTTTACCTTCTAAAGTATAAAAAATTAGATAAAATGTGGGTTGGATTTACAGTAGCGTTTTATATTTTAACCTATATTGTTGCTTTTGCAAATCTTGAAAATGCGGCAAAAAGTTTCCTGACCATACTGTTCTTTCCACTGGTATATGGCCCATTCTTTATACCTTTTGCAATCGACTTCTTAACCGAGAATCTTGTTAAAGAAAGAACCAGTGACTGGCTCTCTTTGATTTTGATTATAATCTTTAATATTGCATCATTTTCTTGGTTTTACCTGGAATTCTACTTTAACCAGATTAGAAATAATGCATTTGCAAGTAAGTTGAAAATGGCTCTGCTCTTTTTTATATTTCTAATGTTGACTATTGGTATGGTGAGTTGTGTAAACCAGCTAGAACTGGGAATTTTTTAAGCCCGGAAAGGTGTTCACGCTGAACGGAAAACAATAAACCGCCCCATGCTCATATTATGACAAAGCTTTTTATAATTCAAAAACACACCACAATCAAAATGGCATTTTCAAAAAGATACCCAAAACCAACAGAAGGCTCAGTTTACCCGAAATGGGTAGAGATAAGCCTGACAGAAGAAGAAGAGAAACAGGCAGAAACGGAAGCGAGAGAGGAAAACATAAAACTCTACAGGGACAGCCTGCATGACGCAGGGAAAATAGTTACAGAAGAAAACCTGAAACCGTACCAAAGCGATGTGGTAAGCATCGCCTCATCCCTGTTTGAAAAAAGAGCAAGCCACCTCGTATACCACAAAGAAAAGAAATGCAAAGAAAAGCTTAACACTTCTAATTAACATTATCCAGCTCGGAAGGAAAGCTGGGGGTTATTGAAACAACAGAAGCAATAAACATTGTCACAAAAACAACACCCAAAGTAAAACCCCACGTGAGGTCAATCCTGCCGTAAGCAGTGTAAATCGCAACTATCAGAAAGCCGAGAATGCTCGTAAGCATAAAAGCGCCTGACAAAGGCACAAACCTATACCGCAACCGCCTTCCCAACCTCTTTTTCATTCCCATAATACCTGACGAACGGGTTTATAAGCTTTGCCACTCACAACAGCATCTTAATTATGTCAACAGTGCGCCTGCTATAGCCAATCTCATTATCATACCAAGCAAAAACCTTAACCAAAGTGCCGTTAATAACCATAGTCATCAGACTGTCAAAAACCGCAGAATGGGTGTTGCCTATGATGTCAGCACTTACAATAGGCTCATCAGTAAACTGGATAATGCCCTTCATGCTACCGCCAGCGGCCTTTTTGAAAGCGGCATTAACCTCCGCCTCTGTTGTTGGCTTTCTTACAACACAAACAAAATCAGTAATAGAACCATCAGGAGTCGGAACACGCAGCGCATGGCCGTTAAGCCTGCCCTGAAGCTCAGGAATCACCTCAGCAACCGTCTTTGCAGCACCGGTAGTCGTAGGAACAATGTTAACAGCCGCACTCCTGCCCCTCCTTAAGTCACGATGAGGGGAATCAACCAAACGCTGGTCAGCCGTATAACTATGAGTCGTAGTCATTGCACCATACACGACACCAAAGCTGTCATTAAGAACCTTCACCATGGGAGCAAGACAGTTGGTAGTGCAGGAAGCATTTGAAACAACATGGTGCTTTTTAGAATCATACTTATCAGAGTTAACACCCTTCACAAGCGTAAAAACACCATCCCCCTTGGCAGGAGCCGTAAGGAGAACCTTTTTAGCGCCAGCCTTAAGATGCTTCTCAATATCCTCCCTGGCAGTAAAGACGCCAGTGCTCTCAACAACAACATCAACCTTCAACTGCCTCCACGGAAGATTTTCAGGAACCTTCTCAGAAAGAACCTTAATCCGTTTGCCGGCAACAGAAATAAAATCAGCACCATAAGAAACAGGAACGGGACTGATGCCATGAACAGAATCATACTTCAGAAGATAAGCAAGAACCTCAGGAGCCGCCAAGTCATTAACTGCAACCCACTCAATACCCTTCTCACCAATACCCTGCTGAAGAACCTGCCTGCCAATCCTGCCAAAACCGTTAATAGCAACCCTGACAACCATAATTACCAAACTACAAGTCAAAGAAGGTATTTATATAATTTTTGGAGACAAGCCATCTTTTCACAATCTTTATAAAATGCCAGCCAATTCCCAATAACATGCTGCGAACACACACATGCGGCGAGCTTTCTGCAAAAGAAGCGGGAAAAAACACGAAGCTTGCCGGCTGGGTAAAAACAAGAAGAGACCATGGAGGAGTCATATTCCTAGACCTCAGAGACAGATACGGAATAACACAGGTAGTCTTTGAGCCAAGCCACAACAAGGCACTGCACGCATCAGCAGAACACATCGGAAGGGAATGGGTAATAGCAGTTGAAGGAAAAATAAGGCACAGGCCCGAAGGAATGGTAAACGGGAAAATGGCCACAGGAGAAATTGAAATACTCGCCGACAAGCTTGAGATAATAACAAAAGCAGAAGTGCCTCCCATAGAGATTGAAGACGAAACCGAGGCAAACGATGAAACAAGGCTGAAATACAGATACCTTGACCTCAGAAGGCCTGTAATGCAGAAAAGGCTGCTGTTCAGAAGCAGGGCAGCAATGGTTGTGAGGGAATACTTTGCAAAAAACAACTTCATTGAGATTGAAACGCCACTGCTGGTAAGGTCAACACCGGAAGGGGCAAGAGACTACATAGTGCCATCAAGGGTGCATGCAGGAAAATTCTACGCACTCCCACAAAGCCCGCAACTGTATAAGCAGATATTAATGATAGCAGGATTTGACAGGTATTTCCAGCTCGCAAAATGCCTTCGTGATGAGGACTTGAGGGAAGACAGGCAGCCTGAACACACACAGATAGACTTTGAAATCAGCTTTGCAGACGAGAAAGACATAATGACGCTTGTTGAAGGACTATACAAGCACCTGTTCAAGGAAATGCTTGGAATACAGTTAAAGACGCCATTCAGGGTGATAACGCACAGCGAAGCAATTAAAAAATACGGGAGCGACAAGCCAGACCTCAGATTCGGAATGGAACTTGCTGATGTAACAGACATAGTGAAGAAAACGGAATTCAAAACCTTTGCAGCAGAGGAACAGATAAAATGCGTAGTGGCAGAAAAGGACATAAGCAGGAACGAAATAGACGAACTAATAGGATGGGCTAAAGAAAACGGCGCGAAAGGACTGGCATGGATGAAAGCAACAGAACATGGGCTGGAATCATCCATAACAAAATACTTTGACAAAGACGCACAAAACAAGATAATAGAAATCACAAAAGCAAGGAAAGGCATGACGCTGTTCTTCATAGCAGACAACAAAAAGAAAACAGCAGAGATACTTGGAAAATTACGGCTTGAACTCGGAAAAAGGCTTGGGCTGGTGAAAGAAGGCTTTGAATTCTGCTGGGTAGTTGACTTCCCGCTCTTTGAATGGAACGAAGAAGAAAACAGGTGGGAGGCAGCGCACCACATGTTCACATCACCCAAACCAGAACACCTTGACATGCTGGAGAAGGCGCCTGAAAAAGTGCTGGGCAACCTGTATGACCTCGTGCTGAACGGCACAGAACTCGGCTCAGGTTCAATAAGAATAAACAACCCCGAACTACAGGAAAGAGTAATGAAAGTAATAGGCCTTGACAAGAAACAGGCAGAACAAAAATTCGGATTCCTTCTGGAAGCATACAGATACGGAGCGCCTACACACGGAGGCATGGGAATCGGATTTGACAGAACAGTAACCCTAATGCAGGGGCTGCACGACATAAGAGAAGCAGTAGCGTTCCCAAAAAACAAAAAAGCCGAGTCCCCCATGGACGGCTCACCAAACGAAGTGGAAGACAAACAACTAAGGGAACTGCACATAAAGAGCGACATCATAAAGAAATAAACGCCAAAATGCTCCACAAAAAAATTGAAAGAATAAGAAAAGGAGAGCTTTCGGCAGCTGAAAACATAAAAGGCTTTCTTGACATAATAAAAGCAAAAAACAAAGACATAAATGCCATACTCCACATAAACGAAAACGCACTTAAAGAAGCCGAAGCCGTTGACAAAAAAATAAAACAAAAAAAAGCAGGAAAACTCGCAGGACTTGCCATTGCGGTTAAGTCAAACATTTCAGTAACTGGCATGCCCGTAACCTGCGCATCAAGAACGCTTGAAAACTACAAAGGAACATTTGATGCTGACGCCATTGCAAGAATAAAAGCAGAGGACGGAATCATAATAGGCATGACAAACATGG
>JACPBT010000015.1 GCA_016180145.1 Candidatus Woesearchaeota archaeon
CCTTAAGATCTGCAACAAATTTTTTTAGCTCAGGAAGCATTCTGAATTCAGCAATGACCTTCTGGATTTCCTTGTCCACTTCACGCTCAATATTTCTGACTGTCTGTGGATTCAACTGAGTTCTTTTCTGCGCCTCCTGTTGGAGTTCTTCTTTGAATACGTTTATTTCATCTACAACATCACTTTTGAGCCGGCTTATTATTGCATCCACCTTATGCTCTTCAATTTTGAGGGTATGCAGGCGCGTCTGCACCTGATTGAGGTCGGCAAGGAGCTTCTTCCTTAAGCCGGACTTATCATTCATTAATTCCTGTGAATGCGATTGAATCAAACTATCTACCTCAAGCAGATAATTCTTTACCTGTTCAATCTGCTTAAACTGTTGCTGCCCAAATGACTTTAATGATGACAGCATTGCGTTTTCATCCTGTTCATCGCGCTTTTCCTTCTTTTCATCTCCCTTTATTGCCGCCACGCCTTCCCTTACGCCTTCCCCGCCAAGCTTAACACCAAGCCCTGCACCTTTTGTCATAAGCCCAATGAACAGTGAGCCCAAAGATATTGTTGCAAGAATGACCGCAAGCCAGCTTGTGAGTCCAAAGATTGCAACAAAGTTGTTAACAATTGTAGTTGCTGAGACTGCAATTGCTGCTATTCCAAATGACAAAGCAAGAACGGCGTTCTTATAGCTGCTTTCCTGCAGCAGTTTTATCCTGCTTACCGCCAGCAGTATAAGGCTTCCAATAGTGACTATGAACAGCCCTATGAGCCATCTTGGAAAGTTGTCCTGTGTGTTTGAGCCGAATGGCGGCCAGCTCTGGTCTTTGGCAAACCACTCCATTATGTCCTGCGCCGCTGCTGCCTGGCTGAGGGTTACAGAGAACAATAAAGAAAGAACTAATATTGAAGCAATTTTGTTCATGTCAGCACCGTTTTTGATGTCGCTTTATTTAAAGCTTTCTGATGAGCGTTTGTATTGGCGGGTTGCTGAAGCGGCTTGCATGCTTCCATTGTAGATAGAAACGGCTTTCTATTGTCAATAGAAACAACAGCAAATTCACTTCAAATCTGCTTTGATGCGCCGTATACGAGAAGCAGCCCGACTACTGTGAAAAGGATGTTTATAACCATTTCTCCAAAGTCTGGTATGGAGAATCCTATCATGCCAGCATTGTTTAGTATTGGGATTATGCCGAATGCCAGCACTATCAGCCCTGCGAGCAGGCTTGCTGTTTTCAACGTGCTTTCCCCGCCTGGCATTTTTTCGCTCATTGCATCCCACAGCAGCACTAAGCCTCCTGCTGCTGCCAGTATCCAAAGGACCATTCCCGCCGGTGCTGGTATGCTGAAATCTACTACTCCAAAGCTTTTGAGCAGCGGCACTATTCCGAGCGCGAGAAACGCAAGCCCAAGCAGGATGCTTATCGGCTGTCTTGGCCCTCCTCCGCCTGGCCCTCCGAAGAGCGCTTTTCTGCTGTGTAGAAGGTTCATTGCATCTCTTTTCAGTTGTGTTATATTTAAACCTTTCGCAGGCGTGTCAGTAAGTTTCAATTTTCAGCTCTTCTATTTCTGAGAAGTCCTTTACGTTCCTGGTCAGTATAATGTCATTGCCGATAAGCGCTGTCGCAGCTATCATTGAATCAATTGCTTCAATAACTTTGCCTTTTTTTCTGAGATAGCTTCTGATTGCTCCGCCGCTTTTAGCGATTTCATGCTCTACGTCAATTATCATAGCGTTGTGGACAAGAGTGGAAAAGATTTTCAGTTCAGCGAGGGACAGTCCGTGGCTTCCTTGAAAGAGTTCAAAAACAGTCAGGGCGGTTATTGCAAGCGGCTCATGCCTTGATTTCAGCTCACTCATCTTTTGAGACGCTCCGGCATCTCCTCTTGCGAGGTCTATCAGGAAGGTCGTATCAGCTATCAATTCTTTTCGCCTCTGAGGAGTGCTGCGATTCTTTCAAGTTTCTCCTCTGTTTCCTTCCTGCTTTCCCTGATTGATGCATTCAGCGTTTCTGCAGATTTGCGGCTCAGTATGCCTGTCAAATCGCTCCAGTCCGTGTAAGGCATTACCCTGTTTATTACTTGGCTGAAGCTTTCGTTTGGCTTTTTTCTCATTTTCAGCTTGCTGTATGCTTCTTCTGTTATGGTTATGGTTTTTGTTGCCATAAACATATGTGCATGTATGTTTAGTATTTATTCTTTTCGTTCCCGTAAGCCCCTTCTATTATGCCTATTTTAAGGTATATTTTTATAATGTTTAAAATAGATACTTTTATATATTAAATAATGTATAAAAGTGGCATGGTTAAGCTTCAGTATGACAGCAACAGGCAGTTTAAGATTACTTTGCCTAAGCAGATTGTTCTTGCGAAGGGTTGGCGTAAGGGTGATACTTTGCTGTTTGAGATTGACAGGGGCGGTAATCTGGTGGTGAAGCGGAAGTGAGAAAATTTTCAGGCGTTGGGAACATGAAGCTTTCTGATTTTAATGAGCTTAGGGATGTTGTTGTCGTTCATGCTTCTGTGATTAGGAGGTTGAAGTGGCTGAAATGATGCTCTCACCTGAACACCTGAGATTAAAGGAAAGGAAAGGCAGCTCTCACAAGGGGGATAACGGCCGTGTTCTTGTTGTTGCCGGCTCTGATGATTTTGTGGGGGCTGCCTACCTCTGCAGTATGGCTGCGTTTCGTTCAGGTGTTGATAATGTCACGGTGATTGCGCCTGAGGGGGTTGCGTGGGCGCTTAACTGCATGAGTCCTGACCTTATCACTGTAAAGGTTAAGGGCGGTTTCTTTACGCCGGCTTCTGCAAAAAGGGTTATTGCGCTTTCGGTTAATTTTGATGCTGTTCTTGTTGGGAACGGCTTTGGCTTGCGGGATTCAACAAGGAGGTTTGCGGCTGCTGTTGTTAAGGGTGTGGAGTGCTTTAAGGTTGTGGATGCTGACGCCATTAAGTCAATCCGCCTTCAGGATATTTCAAATGCAATCCTGACTCCTCATAAGAAAGAGTTTGAGATTCTGCTGAGTAACAGCGGGTGCAGTGAGCGTGATTTGCGGGATAAGGTTGGTGATAATGTTGTCATGGTGAAGGGTGCTGTTGATAAGCTCATCTCAAAAAGCAGGATTGCCTTCAATAGGACAGGGAATGCCGGCATGACTGTTTCCGGCACTGGTGATGTTCTTGCCGGTTTGGCTGCGGGTATTCTTGCTCAGGAAAGGGATTTGTGGAGGTCTGCCTGTGCTGCTGCTTATGTTAATGGCTTGATTGGTGATGTGCTTTTCAGGAAGCACGGGTATGGATTCACTGCTTCTGACATGCTTGAGTGTATTGGCAGGGAGGTTTGCAGGCTGTATGGATAATCTTCTTTTTGATGTGGGTATTGTGATTATTGCTGCTGCTTTGCTTGCTTATGTTGCGAGGCTTTTGAGGCAGCCTATGGTTCTTGGTTACATCATTGCCGGTTTCGTAATAGGTCCGGCTGTGCTTGGCTTTATTAGCAGTTCTGTGACTATTTCAGCGCTTTCTGAGCTTGGCATTGCGTTTCTTTTGTTTATTGTTGGGCTTGAGATTGATTTTAAGGTTATAAGGCGTTCGGGCTTGAGGGCTGCGGGTGTTGGCGTTTTTCAGGTTGTCTGCTCTGCTGTTTTGGGGTTTGCTCTCGCCCGTCTTTTTGGTTTTTCAGTGATTGAGTCTCTTTATGTTGGCGCTGCGCTGACTTTCGGCAGCACTATGGTTGTTGTGAAGCTGCTTAGCGATGGGGGGGTTTTGGATACGCTTCAGGGCAGGCTTGCGCTTGGGGTGCTTTTGGTTCAGGATGTTGCTGCGATTTTTGTGCTTGCGCTGCTTCCCAATTTTGCGGGTTTTTCAGTTGGCTCTGTGGGTTTGTCTGTCGCGAAGGGTTTTGTTATTCTTGCTGTGGCTATTGTTGCTTCCCGTTTTTTGCTGCCTGTGTTTTTCAGAATCTCTGCAAGTTCTACTGAGCTTCTTTTCCTTTCTGCCGTTTCGTGGCTTTTTGGGTTTGCTTTTTTTGCGGAGTTTCTCGGTTATTCTCTGGCTGTGGGGGCTTTTGTTGCAGGCGTTACGCTTGCATCTTCGCATTACAGGGTTGAGGTTGTAAGCAGGGTTAAGTCTCTTCGTGATTTTTTTGCAACTGTGTTTTTTGTTTCTCTCGGCATGCAGCTTGCTGTTCCTTCCCTTGGCGGTGTGCCGCTTGTGGGTGTTGTGGCCTTTGCCTTGTTTGTAATTGTTGCCAATCCGTTGATGGTGGCTTTGCTTGCTTCTTTCTTTGGCTACAACAGTAAGGTTTCAGTCATGTCCGGGCTGTATCTTGGTCAGGTTAGTGAGTTTTCTCTTATTTTGTCATCTGTTGGCGTGAGTCTTGGGCATATAGGTGGTGATGTTGCTGCTGTCATTGCAGTCGTTGCTGCCCTGACTATAACTTCAACTACTTATGTGATAAGGTATGATGAGGCTGTTTATCGCTTCTTAAGGCGTGTCTTCCATTTAAGGGTTAGGGAAAGTGCTGATTCTGTTCAGGATAAGAGGCATGATGTTGTGCTGTGCGGCTATAACCGGATTGGTTATAGCATTGCTAAGAAGCTGAAGGAGCTTGGCAGGTCGTTTGTTGTTGTTGACTTTAATCCTGATATTGTTGCAAGGCTGAAGAGGCAGGGTGTTCAGTGTGTTTATGGTGATGTTGGCGATGTTGAGTTGCTGAAGAGGCTTGGCATTCCTGCTGCATCTCTGGTTATCTCCACTGTTCCGGGGGTTTATGAGAATGAGCTTGTTATCAGGGAGGCGAGGAAGGGTGATGCTGTTGCGATTGTTACCTCAAATCACATTGATGCGGCGCTGAGGTTTTATGATGCCGGCGCGGATTATGTTATTATGCCCCATTTCCTTGGGGGTGAGCATGTTGCTTTGCTGCTTGAGAAGTTTTGTGACGCTCCTTCAATGCTGAGCCGCAGGTTTGAGCATATAAGGGAGCTTCATCAGCGCAGGATGCTTGGGCATTGCCATCCGCTTGTGTAGAGTAAAAATGCTTATATAGTTGTATGCAGAGGTTTTGGTTAAAATGGCTGAAGATGGCAAGGGTTCGCTGCTGNGTGAGGAGGAGGCTGAGCTTCATTCGGGTGTTACTGAGAAGACGGGCTTTCCAAGTCCTGATTACTTTTACCGCCTTAATATTGAGGCTATTAATCTTCCCATTGAGGAGGCGTATTTCTGGGTTATTGACGAGCTTCGTTACGGCTGGAGTTTTAATAAGTTTGTGAAGATAACGGACATTAGCGCTGCTTCTGAGCAGTCCTCATTTTTTGGTGTTTCTGAGCAGCGGCTTGGCTTGCAGCAGGACAAGGCTGCCCAGTTTCTTCGCGGGATAAGCGAGATGCTTAAGGCTTTGTTCCAGATTGTTCGGGAGTTGAGGATTATTGACGAGCGTCTTGGCTATTATACTCATACGTTTAACAGGCAGAAGGGGCAGGATGAGGAGGCTGCCGGCTCTGAAATTACTTTGAAGGGTATTTGGGTTGACCAGGTTGAGGGTGGTGTGAAGAATGCAGCTTCTGTTTACGGGCTTTCCCAGACGGTTGGTTTCACTGTCCTTCCTGACCTGTTTTTCAGGGTTCGCGCTGATGACGCTGGTTTGGATAAGCTTGCAGCATCTGACTTTAATGCTGCTACGAACAGGGTGGTCAGCACTGTTGATGAGGCTGTTGACAGGATTCAGGGCTTTAATGAGAAGGTAAAGGAGGTCCTTAAGAGAAAGCTTACTCAGTATTACATGTGGAAGCTTCGCACCTATCAGGAGCTTAGGACCAGGCGCAATTTTACAATAAAGTATCTCAGGCAGCATTATGATACTGTTAAGCTTTACATGGGCTGGATTAAGCCTTACCTCCGCAACATTCAGCGCCTCCAGATGGCTGAGCGGCTTGTGAGGAAGGATGCTGTTGATTTGATAACTGCTTTTGAGGGCGCTCTTGTTGAGGTTGAGGTGCTTAGCTACAAGAATGTTGGCGAGTATAAGCCTGTTGTTCTTGTGCATATGTTTTACAGGACAAGGCCTTCTCTTAGCTATGTTCAGGAGGGTTATCAGCGCGGTCCCATGCATACCGGGAAGTTTGACCTTATTCTTCGCGGCTATGTCTGGAATGATGCTCAGATTAAGAATTACGCCAATATGAAGGATGAGGAGGATTTGGAGCTTCTTGGCAGCATTAATGAGTCTGTTAAGGCTTCAATGGATGCGCTTGGAACTGAATTAAAGGATTATCTTAAGGAGGCGGGTGAGAAGTTTGCTGAGGATAATAAGGCTGATGAGAAAAAGGGGAGTGAGATTGCTTCCGCAGTTAAGGGCGTTGCTGAGCCGTTTACCGGC
>JACPBT010000016.1 GCA_016180145.1 Candidatus Woesearchaeota archaeon
CTGCTGCTTGAAGAAGGCGCTTTGGAATGCTTGGCAGCAACATGCTGCTCCATGCTCTCAGCAGTCTCAAAATCCTTACCGCAGTCATTGCAAGAAACCATCACAAAAAAGGCGCAACAGCACATTAATATAGTTTGCTGTTATGGAACACCCCACACAAACTCCCTCACAGCAGCGTCAGGAACGTCAAGAACAACAATCCTCAAAGGAAAAACAACATCATCAATCCTGAATTCAAGCACGCCTTCTGCATGATGCCCTGACAAGAATGGCGAGTTAAAGGGCTTTACCTCTTTACCATCCATGTAAAGAGTGACCTGCTCATGAAGATTAATTGCAGAAAGCTCAACACTGTGGGTGTCAAGTGTGTAACCCACACTCAGGAGTCCATTACCATAGCTTTCAGGCAGCAAACCCACACTAACAGCCCCTGAACTCACTTTCTCCCCAAGAGGCAGCACGCCCTCAATATTGCCCTTAGTCGTGCATCCAAAAACAAACAATAAGAGCAAAACAAAAACAGTCATGTTACGCATCCTTAACCACCCTGCAACTTTTCACTTTCCCAAGCGTGCGAAGCATTACAGCAATTCCAAGAAGGCTGGAAACCAAACCAACTGAAAGAAAAACCACCTGATAACGCACCAGAAAAAGGCTGAAAGCAGACAGCCCGATAAAAGGCAGGACATCAACCAAATGATGGACACAGCATGCAGCCATTGAAACAGACGACACACTGCCAGAAGCGGCAACAGAGGCAGCGCCTCCAACACCAGTCTTAACAACTTCTCTTATGCGAAAGAAAAGCCCAACCTGAACGCCAAAGCCAACAGACAAGGAAACCATCCATGGCCAAAGCCGTATAAACTCAGAAACAGCATGCTCTTTTGAATTAAGAGCAGAAACAAGAATAAAATATGCAGACAGTAGGGCAGCGCAAGCGGCAACGCCAATAAAAACAGGCTTAATGCGGGACATAACAATCACTACTCCCTGCAGCAGTTAACAATTTTACTGATTATGGCAGAAAAACCGCTCCTGCCAAAGCCATCCTGAACTTTCCCATCCTTAACCTTAATCTCACTCTTACCGAGCATGTCAAGGTTAACGGCAAAAAAAAGCGAATACAGCTCAAACGCAGCCTTAAAGCAAAACTCCGCCTCCTTGGAATTTTTACCGGAAAGCTCCTTTGTGCCAACCTCAATAAGGCGCATGCTCGCAGCAAGCAAATGCTTGCTGATGCACCACTCCTCACCTTTAGGGTTAACAACAATCTTTCCGAGAAGCCTCTTCCTCAACTGCCTGACAGAATCAAGCATATCAAGATACTTTGAATTGCCGGTCTTCATCGCAGTAAAATAAGAATGCTCCTCAAGACTGATAAGATTCATAAGAGCAATACTCAAATCCTCATCCCTTGAAAGGTCAACGCCAGTGCGCATCTCCTCAACCTTCCCCAGCCAGCGCTTAACATCATCATCCATTTGCATCACCTGACATAGAAAAACAACAGCGCGCCTAAAGCAGCAAGCGCAAGCAAAGTCACAATAACACCCTGAAACGGCACAAGCACCCTACCATTAACCTTCTTTATTGCAACATGAAGCCAGAAAGCTGAAAGAGTGGTAATGCCGCCAAGAATGCTGCCAAACAAAATCTTATCAACAAAATAAACCCGGTTAAGAAGCGAGCCATAACCCCCAAACCACAGCACAGGCACATACAGCTTATCGCCAATAATGCCCATAAGAGGAATGACAGTCAGAAAAAAAGAAGCGCCAACAATCAACGGCAACTGAAAACGAATGTAACTCTTTTTTATCTTCCTGCCAACCCACAAGCCGGTAGAAACACCAAAAGCCCCAACAAAAACCCCAATGATGCTTGCATCCAACCCGAAATAACCAGCAGAAACAGCAGCAGCGCCAATACCGGCAGTGCAAAGCGGGCAGTGCGCAAAAACAGAGCCTGCTGACAAAAGAAACAGCAACACGCCGCACAGAACGATGAAACGCTTTTTCATCTCAAATCCTCACAAACTCAGAAGGGATACCATTCTTTATGCCATAAACTATGAAATTGCCGCTCCTGGCGCCAGTCATTCCAGGCGCGCCCATAGGCATACCCGGAAGGGCAATCCCGTCCACATCAGGATGCTCAGCAAGCAGCTTTGAAACTGCCTCTATTGGAACATGGCCTTCCACAAAATAATCATCAACAATCAGAGTGTGGCAACTCTGCATGTTATCAGGTATACCATGCTTCCTCTTAACCTGAACCATATCATTCAGGTTAACACGCTCAACCTCAAAACCCTTTCTCTCAAGGTAAGCACCATACTCAGAACAGCACCCGCAGGAAGCAGACTTCATTAAAGTAACCTTCCTGCCCGAAGGCGGACTGGCACCTATAGCGTCCATTGCGTCAAATGCATTTTTGCCCCCCACAAGATTGAATACCTTTTTGTAACCCATCGCACTGAGAGTCTTTGCAGCCTCAGCACTCATGCTGCCGCTCCTGCAATAAACTGCAACAGGAGTCTCAAAATCAGCAGGAAGCTTATCTGAATTACCGGCAATCACATCATACGGAATAAAAGCATCAGTGCCATTAATATGCCCCTGCTCAGGAACATGGACATCAATCAAGAAAACATCCTTATCAGCAACAAGCTTTGCAAACTCCGCAGGCCCAAGATTGACAACACCGCTACTATCGCTGGCACCGGGGGATTTGGCGCACCCTGCAACAACAAAAACCGCAATAGCCAGCAACAAAAACAGAAATCTCACCTCAACAACCCCCAACCATTGACGGAGCGCTGCTTTCAGATGGGTGATGCGATGCCATGTCATCATCCTGCGCAGGAGAAACGGCAGAGCCACCTAAAGAATTACCGCCACCTGCTTTCTTTATATCAGCTATCTGAAACGCCTGAACAACAGAAACAAGCAAAAGCAGCGCAATAAGGACAATAAAGCCATACTCCAAAAGATGCGACTTACCGCTTACGCAGCACTCCTGCCCTTTCACACCTTCTGAGCCTGCAACTCCCTTATGCTGCACATGACTGCCAGCTGCCTGCTTCATACAACAATCTTCCTTTTTGCTTTCCATTTTCAACAACCTCCAACCATACTGCCACTGCCTGCACCCTTCTCCGCACCCCTATACTTATTGGATGCAAGGTTGATGTAATTAAGCTCAACACCCTGACCGGCAAGGACTTCAGCCTTCTTAGCAATCTGAGCAGGGAAAAACAGGGTTTTCCACCTGCCAAGCTCTTCCAAAATCGCATCATCAGAGAACTCGCTGCCATGCTTAGTGATAAGATACTTCGCAAGCCCCCTCATAGCATAGCTGTGCGCACACCCGCAAGCAGGCTCTCCATTCTCAAAAATGATAGAGGCAGCGCCGCAGCAATACTCACAGGAGATGCGCGACACCACAGCAATGTAACGCTTAAGCTCTGCACCTGAAAGCTGAATGTCAATATCAAGCCTGCCAAGCCTGCTTATCGTGGCATCAGCCAATGCAGCATCAGAAACGCTAATAGAATCAAAACTGACACCAAGCTCCTTACCATAAACAGCCGGAACCCCCTTAGGAATGACATCTATCCTGCCGGAGTATGAAGAAGAAGCGCCAACAGAACCAGCAGAAACACTATCAACAGCGCCTAACTGAAATATCTGAACCGAATTAAACAGCAAAACAGCCAGCGCAACAGCCGCCAGCAGCAACGCCGCTTTCCAACTCCCATACTTCAAATCCATAACAAACCGCCTCCATAAACACCAATTGCAGAAAGAAAACCTGAAACACCTTAATTAAATAACCCTGAAACCAGTTTCACTTCAACAGAATAATATTAGTCATGCCCCTCCTGCGCCTCTCAACAAGCCCCCTGGACTCCAGCCTGTCAAGAACACGAGTCACCTTAACCTTACTCCAACCAGTTTCCTTAATCATATCAGACTGATACTTTGAACCGCTCCCCGCTTTTATCAACCCGTAAACAACACGCTCCTCATCACCTAACTTAGACTCATCAACCACACGGGCTTCAGCAACCCCTTCAGGGGATTCTTTATGCTTTCTGACAAAAGACAGGTATGCCCCAAAACTGCATATCACCGCAGCAAAAACAAAAGCAGCGCTTATGAACCATGAAACATTGCTGCTGTGCGCAGGGCAGCTTTTCATATCCAAGGCATTGCGATTGGTAAGCTCACAAAGATAAGCACTCTGCCTGTCAACATCAGCCTTCACAACAACAAGAGACACAATAAGAAGCAGAGAAAAAGCCACCAATCCATAACCCAACAAACGCGAGCCGCCAACTGCCATTTCAGTCACGCCTATAAGCCAAGGCGCACCTCCTGCAACAAAAAATAAGCTCCTCACCATTCACCAATTTTTTGCACCAGCCACTGACAAGCTTACAGCTACAATGCGCGCACACCCTAACCTTACCGGAAAAGCTTACATCAACAAGCTCTGCAAAACCATTCTCAATACCCCGCGCAACCTTAAGACCGGAAGCAGTCAGCCGATACTCCTTCCTGTCACGCTTCCCTGAACTGCTAAGCGCTATCAGGCGATTCCTTCTCAGAACATTAAGAAAAGGATAAACATTACCAGCGCTGACACGCCTTCCAACAATCGCAGAAATCAACTTCAGAAGCTCATAGCCATGCATGGGGCGCTTCCTAAGAAGAAGAACAGAATAAACCTTCACAAGACTATTAAGCTTAACCCCTGCCATCAAGAAAAAGGGTTTCCGAAACATTTAAATACTTTTTCACAAGCCGATACATCCAAAAGAGACATAAAAGGGGGATAAAAAATGAAACAATCACTGATAATCACACTCGCAATCGCCCTAATAGCAGCAACCGCACAAGCGCATGAGGGAATGGACGAGGAAATGGAGATGGCAGAGCTGCTGATAAACAGCAAAGCACCATGCAGCGAGCTTACAGACAAACAACTTGAAATGATTGGAGACTACTACATGGAACAAATGCACCCCGGAGAGGAGCATGAGACCGTTGAAGAAA
>JACPBT010000017.1 GCA_016180145.1 Candidatus Woesearchaeota archaeon
TTTGGTATGACCACCTGCCCCTTTGGACCAATTTTCATCTTTGCAATCATGTTATACCACAAGTTGTAATTAAGTATAACTGGTATTTATACTTTGCTGTTCTACTTTTTCCTTGCGACTTCCGTGAGAAGCTCATCAAGAAAAGCCTCAGAATTCAAAGCGCCAAGAATACGGTTATCCCTTGTCCTTACAGCCACAGTGCCTGATTTCAGCTCCTTCTCCCCCACAACAAGGATGTAATTGACCTTGTCCAGCTCTGCCTCCCTGACCTTGTAAGGCACGCTCTCTGCCTTGTCGTCCACTTCCACACGTATTCCGGCAGCTGCATATTTCTGCTGCAACTTGCAGGCATAGTCGTTAAACCTGTCAGCCACTGTGAGTATGCGAACCTGAACAGGGCTGAGCCACAGCGGGAATCTGCCGCCGTAATGCTCTGTAAGAATGCCTATGAAACGCTCAAAGCTGCCAATAAGGGCGCGGTGAATCATAACTGCGGTATGCTTCCTGCCGTCAGCTCCTTCATACTCCACACCCATCTTAAGCGGCATCTGAAAGTCAAGCTGGATGGTGGCAAGCTGGTGTTCCCTGCCAAGGGCGTCCCTTACATCAAAATCAATCTTCGGGCCATAAAATGCGCCCTCGCCTGCTTTTATCTCATAAGGAATCCTGCTCTTCTTCAAAGCAGATTCAAGGGCAGCCTCTGCCTTTTTCCATAGGTCGTCATCACCCATTGCCTTCTTTGGTTTTGTTGAAAGCTTTGCCTTAAAGGAAAAACTGAATACCTCCACATAAACATGCCTTGCAAAAGCTATCACCCCGTCAAGCTCGCTGCCAATCTGCTCCTCAGTGCAGAAAATGTGAGCATCATCCTGTGAAAACTTTCTCACGCGGGTAAGCCCTGAAAGAACACCCCTAAGCTCGTTCCTGTGAAGATAACAGAAGTCGGCAACCCTCATGGGAAGCTCGCGATAACTCCTTGACTTTGACTTGAAAATAAGGGCATGGCTCGGGCAGTTCATTGGCTTCAGGCTGAATTCCTCTCCGTCAATATTGAGGAGAAACATGTTCTCCTTATAATGCTGCCAGTGTCCGGATAATTCCCAAAGCGCCTTGTTGAACAGCTGCGGAGTTATTACCTCTTTGTAGCCTCTCCGGTTGTATTCCTCCCTTACGAATTTCATAAGCTCATTGTAGATTACGGTCCCTTTAGGGAGGAAGAAAGGGCTGCCGGGGCTCCAGTCATGGAACATGAAAAGCCCAAGCTGCTGGCCAAGCTTCCTGTGGTCATTCTTTTCGGCAAGCTGAACCTGTGCGAGGTAAGCGTCAAGCTGCTTCTTCTCAGGGAAAGCTATCCCGTAAATCCTCTGAAGTTCTTCATTTTTCTGGTCGCCACGCCAGTAAGCAGAGGACACCTTAGTAAGCTTAAACGCCTTCAACATTCCTGTATTCGGCGTATGCGGCCCTCTGCACAAGTCTGTGAATTCACCCTGCATGTAGGCGGTTATCTCCTTACCTTTTGCTTCTTCGCCAATAATCTCAAGCTTATACTTATTATCCTTAAACATCTTCTTAGCCTCTGAAACAGGCAGGCTGAGCCGCTCAACACGGTAATTTTCAGAAACAACCTTAGCCATTTCCTTCTCTATCTTTTCAAGGTCATCAGGATGAAACGGTGCTGAGGCAATGTCATAGTAAAACCCGTTTTCTATCGCAGGACCTATAGTAAGCTTTACAGACGGATAAATCCGCTTTACAGCCTGCGCAAGCAGATGGGCTGATGAATGCCAGAAAACCTGCCTCCCCTTTTCGCTTTCAAAAGTGTGAATTTTAAAGCTCACATCTGCGGTAATTGCAGTTGAAAGGTCAATAAGGATGCCATTAACTTCCGCAACCACTGCGGCAGAGGCAAGGCGGCTTCCGATAGACTCGGCAACCTTCATCGCAGTAACGCCTGACGGAAACTCCTTAACAGAGCCGTCAGGGAGAGTGATTCTTACCGTTTTTTTTGGCATTTTAACCAGTTCTATTGAGGGGTTATAAATAGCTTTTCATGCTGTAATCAGCGTTCCTGAGCCGATTGAGTCAAGCCCCCTTACATGAATAGCGCCTTTGTAAGCATTAAGCACACGGCTGTCAAGCACTTTCATGCTGCCCATACCGGCAAGCTCTTCCCTCCTAATTGAATCAAGCTTTTTCTGACTGCCATTGCCCCAATTGCTGTAAATGCCATCCACATCCTTGTAAAAAACAAGCTTCTCAGCACCGCAAAATCCTGCAAAAAGCGCAGCAACATAATCAGAAGCATTCCTGCCAAGCAGGACAACATTCCCCTGCACGTTCACAGCACCGTAACCGGCAATTACATAAATCCACCCCGAATTATAATCAGCTCGTGCAAACCTTCTTTCAGATTCACCAAACAAAACTTTTCCGCAAAGAAAAGAACCCTCTGCAACTATCGGGTAGGAAGAATCCTGCACAACACCGCGAGCCATCCCCCGCATTACAGAAACAAGGTTTCTTACTGATTCCCATTCACCACTGATAAGGATTCTGGAAATGTCCGGAGTGTCAAATTCAGGAACACATGAAACACCCATCAGCGCCTGATTCAGCAGGTTGGCATCATTCCCTGCAATACGGCTTATTAGCCTGTCAGTAACCCCTTTACCGGCAGAAACGACAGCAAGGACAGTATCGTAGTCTGAACGCAGCCGCCTCAGCTCATCAGACACCCTTGCATAGCCTTCAACGCCATCCAACACTGAACCCCCGAATTTCGCAACAATTGCAGACATTTTAACCAGCCTCCATAAGTTTTATTTTTAGCAAGAACAAGCCTCCCCTTACGCAGGCATTTTCAACAACAGCTTACCAAGCCAGAAAACACACGCAGAAACAACGGAGAGGCGCACCTTAGCGCTTAGTAGTCTTCTTAGTCTTAAAAGTGGCAGAGACGGCAGAAAATTCCAACCCAAAAACAGCCATGACTTCCATGCAGAAAGCGACTCATTAAAACCATATAAATCTTACTCTATACAGACATATACTCCATATACTTGATAATCAGAACGCCCTATTTCACAAATTCAACATCAGGCATGCCCCTGAACTGGGAATCCCCTGTGAGGAACTTCAGGCCAAGCTTTATAGCAGCAGTATAACCAATACAATCCGCCCACGATAGTTCTCTCCTGTTATTTTCCATCTTAAATTCTGTTGCAAGCTTAACAATTTCATTGTCCATAGGCACTATCGTAAATGCGACCTCACCCAACCTCGCTTCAGCTTCACTTTTGGAATAATTCCTGAGCAGATATGCGTAGAATTCCCCAACATTAAGATGCGTTACAATGAAACTGTAGTCAAAGAACCGGGCATATGAAGGATTGCCTCTAAACGCTTCAATAATCGCATAAGTGTCAAAAAAGAACATTACTTCTCTCCGAACATCCTGTCAATTTCGCGAAGGGCTTTAGCGGTGTTAACTTTCTTCTTTAATGTTCCGAATACATCCTTAACTTTCGTTACTTTTGGTGTAATTTCAACTTCCACATCCTGATTGGCGTGCAGACCTGCATCAGCAACATCAATCTTGCTCAGCCGCAGCCCAAAGCTGTTACCCCACTCCAGAATCCTGCCTTTGGCAATCATAAATTATACAATTGTATAACTATTATTTAAAGATTGCGGAAAAAAAGAAAAATAAAGATTATGCGACTATTTCTTATCTTCCTTCATGTAGAAACCGTGCTTCTGCAGCTTGAGGTCATCATACCTTCTGGTAACAAGAGGGATGTGCAAGTCTCCAGCGATAGTGTCAACAGACTGTGTTGTGAATTTAGCAGCATCCTCAGGCTTAATTTCAGTTTTCCTGCCCTTTTTCACTTTATTCAACACATGTGCAGCGTAAAGGCCTGATGGAAGATGCGCTATATACGCATTACGGGCATGTGTTGCCAACACTGCAGAAGCCCCCAACTTATGCCTTTCAACCTTCTGTTCAATCAATTCCTTGAGCATGTCTGCTGTTACCTCTCCTTCGTCCTTGAATGTTTCCCTGATTTCCTCTTCAAGCTCAGACATCCCAGGAATCTGGGTGTTGCCTATATTCTGCCCTGCTGCAACTTCCCTGTCAAAATGATGCGCAAGCGTTTCGTAAAGCCTCTTAAGCTGGTCTTTGTCAAGCTGTTCCAAAGGACCTTCAAGATACCTCTTAACCTCAGGGTCAGTTTCCTTTAAAGAAGATATGACCGCAGGCTTTGCATGCTCAAAATAGCCAAGAATATAAGATACGCCTATCCTGTGGAACTTCTCAACATCCTTTTTCAAATCAATTTTTTGGCCTTCCTTGTATTCTGTATCAATACGCTCTTCAGCCCTGTTTAAGGCGCCCTTTATTTTTTTCCCTTGATGGCCTTCAAACGCAGCCTTTATGTGCCGTTGAACCTTTGCCTGATTGCCTCTGGAATGGTATTTTTCAAACAATTCAATATTCTTCTTATGGTCTTCGCTTGCAGAGCCATACAGCCCTGCAATTATCGCTTCAATATTCTCAGGCTCTTTTTCTTTTGCCATTGTCATACCTTCCAAATTCCCGTTTGACATTTTGCTTCTTCCATTATAAAGTTTTCTATGCAAAGAGATGCAAGGGCGTATATAAGCTTTTCCATTAGTGACTACTTCTTTGTAGTTACAAAAATGTTTTTGAGCTTCTGCAAAGATTTATAAATTGGCTGGAAATATCGCAGGTGTGATGGCAAAAAAGAATTCTGCAAAGAATGAAAAAAAGCCTGATTATGCTATTCCTGAAGTTGGAGAGACGCCTTCAGGAGGGGCGAAGACGGAAGACCCGTTTGCAAAGATTTCCGCACAGCTACCAAAAGAGGCGCAGCAGAGGCTTGCCGAGATAAAGAAAAGCCTTGACAAGTTTCAGGAAAGCCTTACAAAGAAATTCGGCAATTACATAATGGGCATAGCACTGCTGCCACCGCAGCTTACACAGGAGCAGATAGCAGCGCTGCCGCAGGAG
>JACPBT010000018.1 GCA_016180145.1 Candidatus Woesearchaeota archaeon
GTTAAGGCGCTTGCAAAGGATGGCATCCGCGCAAATGTAACGCTTTGCTTCTCTGTTAATCAGGCTTTGCTTGCTGCCAAGGCTGGCGCTTACATAATAAGCCCTTTTGTTGGCAGGCTTGCTGACATTGGGCATGACGGTGTTAAGCTCATTGAGGAGATTAGGCAGGTTTATGACAATTATAATTTCGGGACTAAGATTTTGTTTGCCAGCGTGAGGCATCCTGACCATGTTAAGCAGGCTGCGCTGGTTGGTGCGGACATTGCAACCGTTCCTTTCAAGGTGCTTGAGCAGCTTTACAGGCATCCGCTTACTGATGCCGGTTTGAGGCAGTTCCTTGATGACTGGGCTAAGCTTGGGCAGAGGATTGTGTGATTTAAATGGCTCTTTTCGGCACTGACGGGATAAGGGGGAAGGTTAATGTTTATCCTGTTACTGCTGATGCTGCGCTTGGGCTTGGCAGGGCGTTTGTTTCATTTCTCGGCAGCGGGAAAAAGGTTAAGGTTGTGGTTGGCCGTGACACCCGTCTTTCTTCTTCCATGCTTGAGTCTGCCCTGATTGCAGGCATCACTTCTGCCGGCGGTGATGCGCTGCCTCTTGGTGTTGTTCCTTCAAATGCTGTTTCGCATTTTTTGCTTCTGAACGGCTGTGGAGGTGGTGTCATGGTCTCTGCTTCCCATAATCCTGCTGATGAGAACGGGTTTAAGTTTTTCTCGTCTGATGGCTTTAAGCTTTCAGAGGCTGCTGAAGCGCAGTTTGAATCTGTTTTCAATTCAAAAAAAATTGCGTCTTCCCCTGTGCCGGGCAGTGTTTTCCGCCTTCATGATGTTAAGGATAGCTACATTTCTATGGTGAAAGACAGCCTTCGCGGCTTGGACATCTCGGGGTTAAGGGTTGGTGTTGATGCCGGGAATGGCTCTGCATCTTATTTTGTTAAGGATTTGTTTAGCGAGCTTGGTGTTGAGGCGGTAATAATTAATAATAAGCCTGATGGTTATAACATAAACCTGAACTGTGGCGCTTTGTTTCCTGCGCAGCTTCAGGCGCTTGTTAAGGGGAATAAGCTTGATGCCGGTGTTGCTTTTGACGGTGATGCTGACCGGCTTTCTGTGGTTGACGAGTTTGGAAATGTTGCTGACGGCGATTCAGTAATCGGTATTGCTGCCCTGAGCATGAAAAAGCTTGGCAGGCTTCGCGGTAATTCTGTTGTTGTCACTGATTACAGCAATAGCGGGCTTGACAGCTCTCTTGCCGCCAATGGCATAAGTGTTTTGCGTGTTAAGGTCGGTGACAGGCAGGTTAGTGATGCGCTTTTCAAAAACAGCTTTTCTGTTGGCGGGGAGAAGTCAGGCCATGTTATTTTTCCTGAGTTTGCAAGGACTGCTGATGCTGTGCTTGCCTCGGTTCAGGTTCTCAGCGCAGTTAAAGAGGGGGGGAAAAGGGTTTCTGAGCTTGCTTCTTTTGTTGAGGTTTATCCTCAGGCGCTGCTCAATGTCCGTGTCAGGGAGAAAAAGCCTGTTGAGGGCATGCCTTCTGTTGTCTCTCTTATTGAAAAAGCGGGGGCTGCATTGGGCGGCAATGGCAGGGTTTTTGTGCGTTATTCAGGCACTGAAAATACTTTGAGGATTCTTGTTGAAGGAAAAGATGAGTCTGAAGTGAAAAAGCTTGCAGAGGGCATTGCTTCTGCTGCTGATTTGGAGGTTGGTGTTGAATGAAAGCTGTTATCCTCGCTGCTGGCAGCTCTACGAGGACTTATCCTCTTACAGTTGACAGGCCTAAGGCTTTGCTTCCTGTTGCAAACACCCCTGTTCTTGAGCATAACCTGATGCAGCTTCAGGGTGTGGTTGATGAGGCTGTTATAATTTGCGGCTTCGGCTCAGGCATGATTCGGCAGAAGCTTGGCGGCAGTTATGGGAAATTGAAAATATCTTATGCCGAGCAAAAGCAGCAGCTTGGCACCGGCAATGCGCTTATGGCTGCTGAGGGCTTGGTTTCTGGGAAATTCATTGTTCTTATGGGTGATGATATTTATAGCGGTAGCGACATAAAGAAGTGTATCAAAAGGGGGTTTTCCGTTCTTGCCGGAAGGGTTAATGGCATAGGCAGCTTTGGCGAGGTTCTGTCAGTTAATGGCTTTCTTTCAGGAATCAGAGAGAAGCCTGAACGCGCAGGGGCGGGGCTTGCTAACACAGGACTTTACGTTGTTGATGGCAGGGTTTTTGAAATTCTTGCGAAGCTGAAGAAGAGCAGCAGGGGGGAGTATGAGCTTACTGATGCTGTTTCTGCCTTTGCAAAGATGGAAAGGGTTGCTGTTGAGGAAGCAGAATTCTGGCATCCGATTACTTATCCGTGGTCGCTTCTTAACGCAAATGAGGCGATATTAAGGCAGCATGAAGGCGATAAGCAGCAGATATTCAGGGGGGCGGTTGTGGAAAAGGGCGCAACGCTTAAAGGGTATGTTTCAGTCGGTAAGGGGACTCTGGTAAGAAGCGGCTCTTACATTGAAGGCCCTGTCGTCATTGGCGATAATTGCAGGGTTGGGCCGAACTGCTTCATACGTCCTTATACTGCGATTGGAAGCA
This sequence comes from Candidatus Woesearchaeota archaeon, assembly GCA_016180145.1. Classification (GTDB taxonomy): domain Archaea; phylum Nanobdellota; class Nanobdellia; order Woesearchaeales; family UBA10216; genus JACPBT01. The sequence continues at coordinate 2,583 of JACPBT010000018.1, forward strand.
ACTGCAGAATAGGCAACGCAGTGGAGGTAAAAAATTCCATACTGATGGATAATGCTGTAATCGGCCACATTAGCTACTGCGGTGATTCTGTGATTGGTGAAGGCGTTAATTTCGGTGCAGGCACAATAGTAGCCAACCTCCGCCATGATAATGGCAATGTGAAGTCAATGGTAAAAGGCGCTCTCATTGATACTGGCAGAAGAAAATTGGGAACAATAATTGGAGACGGTGCAAAAACAGGCATCCACACCTCAATTTATCCGGGTAGGAAGATTTGGCCGGGGAAGACGACGCTGCCGGGAGAGGTTGTCCGGAAGGACGTTAATTAACAATTATAAAGCATCAAAGCCCATTGATTTTAGAATCATCTTTATTTCATCAATAACTTTTTGCTGATTCTTCTTTTCTGACATGCGCACAAACTTAATCAGCAGCCCGGCAAGCTCATCATCCGTTCCAAATTTCAAAACATGCCCGTCGGTAATAAAGTAGAACCGGTATTTCTCATGCTTTAGCTCTTTGACGACTATGCCAGCAACATTGCCCAGCGTTTTACCCTTATGCGGGTCGTTTTCCAATGATTTCATCCGAAGAAATATCTTCTCAGATTCCCCTTTGAACCTCTTGAATACTTCTTCCTTTAAAGAAGCAGTTACAATTACTTTTGCCATTTTTTTCTCGCTTCCGCTATGGCTTCATCAATGGTGACAGAATCTGATAAGTCGTAAAGGTACGCCATCAGCATGTTTTTGCGTGTCATTTCGTACATTCTTCTAATGACATCTTCGTAGGAATCCCCTGCTCTTCCAAGATTCCTTAACTTATCCTTTAACTCAACTGATATGGATATTGTGGTTGCCATAGAACCTATGGAAGTCATGGAGTTTATATATTTTTTGATTGCTCAAATTGGTTTCATACCCTGCATATCTGGTGCGATACGACGGAAAGATATTACTGAGAGACTTTCCTCACAAACGTCAAAAACCCCGAATGCCCTATTTGCTGTGATTTTGGTCTTATTACTCTCTCGTTCAGCTCCCATTCCCGCTCTATTATTTCTATGGTTTTCAGGTGCAGCAGCCCTTCTTTCTCTGCTGCTTTTACTAAGTCTGCTGCCTGCGGTATTGTTGGCGAGTATGACACTATGAATCCTCCTGTTTTCAGGGCTTTCTTTGCTGAGTCTATTGCTTTCCATGGCTCCGGCAGGTCAAGCGTTACAACATCAGCATTTTTTTCGTCAATGCCGTCATAGACACTCTTGTTTTTTATAGTGATATTTTTTACTCCCATGGTTGCAATGTTGTCTTCAGCTATTTTTGTGAAGTCTTCTCTTATTTCATATGTGACAACGCTTTTTGCAATATTGGCGAGGAATATGGCAAGCGCCCCGCTTCCTGTCCCTGCATCAACAATCACGCTGCTTTTTCCTATGCCCGTTTCTGCAATAATTGCCGCCACGTCCTTTCTGGGTATTATCTGAGGTGCGCGCTTTATTCTTTTGTATGAGTCAAGGAAGGATGGAGGGAACGCCATGAGTGTTGCGCCTGTGTTGGTGTTTAGGCTTCCGCCGCTTTTTATTTCTGCCATGTCTTCTTTTTTTATCATTCCGTATTGGCAGTGGTAGTCTTCTTCTGTGTTTCTGATGTATATGTGCCTTCCTGCGCTGCTTACCAGAACCAGCTTTATGCTTTCCATAAGACTTTGGCTGTTACTGCCTCTTTTATAAAGATTTTTAAACATGGCTGCGACTGTTTCGTGTATGGCTAAGAAGTTTAGGGAGCGTTTTAAGACTCTTAATGACGTGTTTGACCAGTTCACTATCAGGAATCTTTTTGTTCTGGGCAGCAGGGATTTTTTTGATGAGGAAACTTTAAGCCCGGTTTCAATAGGCAAGGAGTCAAATGTATTTTCTGCCATGCGTGGCAGTGAGAAGGTTATTGTGAAGATTTACCGGCTTGAGACTGGTGACTTCAACAGGATGTTTGATTATATTAAGCCTGACCCCCGTTATCTTTCTCTTGGGAGAAAAAGGCGTGATGTTATTTTTGCCTGGTCCCAGAGAGAGTATCGCAATCTCCTTGCTGCAAGGGAGGCTATGGTTAAGGCTCCTTTGCCTGTTGCGTTTCTTAAGAACATCCTTGTTATGAGCCTTATTGGGGATGATGAGCCTGCTCCGAAGCTTAAGGATGCTGTTCCTGAAAGGCCGAAGGAGTTTTTTGATGCCGTAGTGGATAACATGAGGCGTTTTTACAGGCATGGCTTTGTTCATGGTGACTTGTCAAAGTTTAACATTCTTAATTACAATGAAACTCCTGTTCTTATTGACTTTTCGCAGGCTTCCCCATTGCGCTCACCATTGACTGAGAAGATGCTTAAGCGGGATGTGCATAATGTTTGTGAGTTCTTCAGGAAGCTTGGTGTGAAGGTTGATGAGGCGAAGGTTAAAGTAGTTAAGGGATTTTTGAACAAAAATATGTTTTTAACAATCAAAATGCTTATATCTTAAGAAAATATTATCTTCTTATGGTTAGGGTTTTATCAACTGAAGAGTTTGATGTTTGGGAGAAGATTCTTCCGAAGGAGTATCAGGAACGTATAAAGCATATCATAAATCAGCTTAAGAACACTTACAATGTTGGGAAATCACTTGGTTATCCTTTTTTCAGGGAGAAGAAGGTTGACAAGTATAGGATTTATTTTTTGGTGTATGAAGATATTGAAACTGTTTTGTTGGTTACTATAAGCGACAAGAAAGCACAACAGGAAACAATTGATAGGATAAAGGGGCAGTTAGACTTTTATGGGGAAGTGATTAAAAGGAATATTTAACGCTCACGAACTCTGCCTTTGGCTGCATCTTCAAGTCCGCGTCTTATGCTAAGCAATAACTGTTCCTGTGCAGCCAATTCAAGCCGTTTAAGGTGCTCGTATTCTCCTTTGGTTATAGTTATCGTTTCCATGTCTTTTGTTAGGAAAAGCCATCTTATAAATCTTTTGTTAAAAAAGAAAAAAAAAGCCCTGCTGTTGAAGGCAGGGCAAGTTTTGCCTTCACTTTGTTTGTTGGGGGTGGTAAAATGAAGGCAAAGAAACT